>NZ_JBVVQS010000085.1:0-128040 GCF_055811575.1 Mesorhizobium sp. WSM4815
AGTAGGGCAGTAGGGCAGTAGGGCAGTAGGGCAGTAGGGCAGTAGGGCAGTAGGGCAGTAGGGCAGTAGGGCAGTGGCTCGAGCGCCCTTTAAACATATTGCCCTACTGCCCTACTGCCCTATTCCCCTTAGCCACCAATCCCCCAGCGCCAACTGATCCGTGATCTCGAAGCGTTCGGAAACGCCGACACGGATCATGTTCAGGCTGCCCTCGCGGGTGTAGCGGAATTCACCTGATGCATTCGAGCCGGCGGGCCGACCGGCCTGGAATCTGATGACGCGGGTGCCGCCATCGGGCCAGGTCACGGTGACCTCGGCTTTGTCGCCCGTGTGGACAACGCCTGCCTTGCAACTGGTCATCGGCTGGCCGACATGGCGCGCGCAAGGAATTTCGTTGCGGGCACCCAGCGCCGGCGCGGGCCTGCCTGGCGGCTGCAGCCGCGCAACGGTTTGTGCGTTGGCCGGAGGCGCCGCATTGGCGGCGCGATTGCGGATGGGCTTGTCCGCTGCCGCGGGCGCCTGTGTCTCGCCGGCCGAAGGATTTTCGCTGGCAAAAAGCGCCAGGCGGTAAGCATCCTCGATGGCCACCCTGCCGATTGCCTCAACGGCAGTCATCGTGGGTTCGCGACCGGTCGCATCCAGGCGCGCCGTCAGGTCCGGCGGTGGCTGATCTGCAGTTGCCGGGTTCGAGTCGCCGGCTGCAGCGGCCGTGCTTTCGCCGGTCGCTTCGATATCCACCTCCGCAACTGCCGCCGGATTCTCGGGGTTCAGATAGCGCGCGGGAGCCCATCCCGTCCCTTGCGGGTTGTCGATTTCTGCGACCTTGCACCAACGATAGCCATTGACGTCGTTGCAGCCGAGATTGTTGACGCTCGTGCCATTCGGCAGCCGAGCCTTGATCTTGCCCATCGCCGATGCCGTGGCGCGGACGTTCAGGAGATCGCCCGGAGCAAGGTCGGTCACGATGGAGACGAAAGGCGCCTCCTCGGCCCTGGCCGGCAGCAGCGCCGTCAGCAGGAGAGGGGCGGCAATCAGCAGCGTCGTTCGGAGCGTAACTGTGCGCCTCATCATTTTGGCCGTGGGCGATAGAAGCATTTCCGAAGGCGCGGCCAGGCACCGAATCGCCACCGCATTCCAGGACGATTTTATAAGCGACGACATGGCGCTATGTAAGCCGGAAAATGCGGCTGGGGAATGGTGTTCGGTCCGCGGCATGAGCAAGCTCAGCGTGCGGCATGAACGCGTTGCGTTCAGTCGGACATGAATCCGGTGCGCAGCGCGTAGGCCCATTCCTGCCGTCCCGCCTGTTCGGCCTGCCGCGCTGCCGCCTCATGGTCATAGTCGACGGCGATGGCTTCGAAGCGGTCGGATCGGCCCGGCCCACCCAATTCGACGATGCCGTAGCGTGCATGCGGAGAGCCTTGCTCGGAGACATGCGCCGGTGGCGTGTCGTCGCCATAAGCGGGGCAGCCGATGCTGCCCGGATTGAAGACCACCGGGCCGTCGGGGATACGGATCAGTTCGCTGCGGTGGCTGTGGCCACACAGCACGATGCGGCAAGCGGGATCGAGCGCGGCCAGCCGCCGCTTGATGGCGACCAGCGGCGCGCGCGCCAGCCGGCCGTCGGCCATCGTATCGGTAAGGTATTTTTCGTCATGGTCGGGTCGGGCATGAAAGGCGGTCACGGCTGGGGCGATCTCCAGCGTGAGGGGCAAGGCCAACAGTGCCTCGCGCTGGACCGATGTCAGCCGTTCCTGCGCATAGCGGTCGGACGGCCACATGGCTTCATCCGCGGTATCTCGGGCGACGCGGCGGTCGTGGTTGCCGCGAACTGTCGGCAGGGCGAGCGCTTCAAGCCGCTCCATGGTTTCGCGCGGCCAGAGCGGGCCGGAGACGCAATCGCCGAGATTGACGATGAGGTCAGCACCACCGCGCAGCCGCAGATCGTCGAGCACGGCGTCCAGGGCGAGGATGTTGCCGTGGATATCGGCGAGAACGGCAATGCGCATGGGAAGCTCCGTTGGGTCGACGAATGACGCGTCGGGAAGGGCGGACCTGGCAGGACTTTGGTTGCTCTCCTCTGTTACACCAGGGCTATCGCAGCTGGAAAGCCGAGGCTTTCGCTCTACGATGTACCCCCACCCCTAACCCTCCCCAGTCCAAACAGTGGGGAGGGTTAGGGGCCCACCTTCGCAAGAATCCAAAATGCGATTGCCCTGCCTGCTACACGGGGGCGAGTTTCGGCCTCAGGCGCGGACTTCGATCTCGGAGGCGCCGACCGCGGGCAGAGCCGGGTCGTCGACGGCTGCGGCAATGACGCTATCGAGCAGCCCCGGAAAGCGGGCATTGAGATCGTCGCGCCGCAGCGTGATCAGCCGGCTGGTGCCGACGACCTCGGTGCGGGTGACGCCGGCCTCGCGCAATTTGGCCAGGTGGTAACTGAGATTGGTCTTTGAGCCGAGATCGAGGAATTGGCTGCAATTCAGCGGCACGCCCTCCTTGCTGGCGAGATAGCGCACGATGGCCAGCCGGGTGGGATCGCCGAGCACGGCAAGCACGTTCGGCAGGCTGATCTGGTCGGCGGTGGGGTGGGGCAGCGTCATGCCGGAGAACTAAGCGCAATCAGGGCCGATTTCAACGCATCTCCTCCTGGTGGATGCCCTCAGTTTCCACCTCCCGCTACCTTGTCCTGACATGGGGCTGTCAGCAGGGTTCGGCTATTCTCGGGCGGCTCATTGACAACATGCGCCATTATGTACAATTGTTCAATAACTTTTGAACTAAGGATTTCACTATGGACAAGCGCCTCTTCTGGCTTGCGCTCGGATCATTCACGATCGCGACCGAAGGCTTCGTCATCTCCAGCCTGCTGCCTGACATCGCGGGGGATGCCGGCATCTCGGTCCCGCTCGCCGGGACGCTGATCACCGCCTTCGCGCTCGCCTATGCGCTCGGCGCGCCGATCCTGGCGACGCTGACCGGCGAATGGGACCGGCGACGTGTCATCTTGTGGACGCTGGTGTTTTTCGTGCTGGGCAACCTGGCGGCGGCGCTCAGTTCCTCCTTCGAACTGCTGCTGATCGCGCGCATCGTCATGGCGCTGTCGTCCGGCCTGTTTGCGGCGACGGCGCAGGGGACGGCCGTGGCGCTTGTCGATGATCATCACCGCGCCCGCGCCATTGCCGTCGTCGTCGGCGGCACTACGGTGGCGGTGGCGGTCGGCGCACCGCTCGGCGCGCTTGTCGCGACGGTTGCCGGCTGGCGCGGCACGTTCTTTGCCATCGCCGGGCTCGGCGCACTGGCCGGCGCAATCCTGTGGTACCGGCTGCCGCGCGGCATCGTCGGCACCAAGCTGCCGCTCAGGCAGCGGCTGGCCGCAACGCTTCGCCCCGGCGTGCCGTCGATCCTGCTGACTACACTTTTGGCGCTCACCGGCGCCTTCACGGTCTTTGCCTTTGTCGCGCCGCTAGCCATCGAAGGTGGCGGCTTGAGCCCGATCGCGCTGCCCGGCATGCTGCTTGCCTTCGGCGTCGGCGCCGTCATCGGCAACATTGCCGGCGGGCAGGCCGCCGACCGCTTCGGCGCGACACGCACCGTCAGCTGGTCGCTGGCGCTGAGTGCGGTCATGCTGGTGATGCTTTCGGTGATCCCGGCCTTCCTGCCGCACAGCATCGCCGGGCCGGCGCTGATGGCCATGATGGTGCCGTGGGGCATCGTCGGCTGGGCCTTCCCGCCGGCGCAGGCCAGCCGCATCATCAGGCTGGCGCCCGACGCAGCGCCCATCGTGCTGTCGCTCAACGCTTCGGCGCTCTATCTCGGCGTGGCGCTGGGCGCCGTCGTCGGCGGCGCGGTGCTGCGCTATGGCGCGCCGGCTGATCTCGGCCTGGTCGCAGCGGTGTTCCCGATCCTGGGTCTTGGCGTCATGCTGGCCGGCCACCGGGCCGCCCGGGCGGTGGCCATGCCGGCGGAGTAAAGGGAGATCGCAGAAGCGTGGCGCTGTCCTCATCGCGCTGCCAGGCAGAATTTGGGCTCCTCTCCCCCACTCACATCTAGCCGAGTAAGGAACCCAGGTCCTGTAACCCCACACTACTTCCAGGTCCGGCGCCTCTCGATCTCGGCTTCGGATGGCTGTTGCTGGGCGAAGGAGCCAGTCTTGATCTCACCGGCGCGTTCATAGCTCGCTATGATGACGCCGGTGGTCGATGCCTGTGAGCGGTTCAGCTTGAAAGCCGCCGGCATTGCGCCGCTGCCAAACAGCCGCTTGCCCTTGCCCAGCACCAGCGGGAAGGTCAGCAGGCTGATCTCGTCGATCAGGTCGTTGGCGAGCAAGGTCTGGATGAGTTCGCTCGATCCCTGGATGAGCAGGTCCGGCCCGTCCTCCTGTTTGAGCTGGCGCAGGGTAGCCACGACGTCGTCGCCAAGCGACTGGCTGTTTTGCCACGACAGCGTGTCGGGCCGGTGGGTGGCCACATATTTGGTGACGGCGTTGAAACGGTCGGCGATCGGATCGTCTTTCTGGTACGGCCAATGCGCGGCGAAGATGTCGTAGGTCTTGCGGCCGAGGAGCAGCGCGAAGGGTTTTGCGAAGGTCTCACCAATAAAGGCGCTCCCGACGTCGTCCCAGTAATGGAACGTCCAGCCGCCGAATTCGAAGCCGCCGACCGGGTCTTCTTGCGGCCCACCGGGCGCCTGCATGACGCCGTCGAGGCTGACGAATGTCGCAGTGGTGATCTTCCTCATTGGAGTCTCCCTTTAATCATCCGAGCCGTTGCCGCCGGATTTCGGCCAAAGGACGTGCGAGCGGACGCCTGTCCGACAGGGCCGGAAAATTTCTGGGCTCCGGCGCATGTCGAGCGGCAAGCACAGGACGCCTCGACGCGGCGACGTCATTGCGACCGTCCGCCGCCAACACTTTGCGACGAGAACCAGACGTCGCCGATGACGGCGGTGGCGGTGCGGTCCGGCGCCTTGTCGGCCGTCAGCCAGATCTTGCGGCTGCGTGCCGCCTTGTCACGGTGGATTTTCGTCGAGGCCGCCGAGGCGCCGATGCAAGGGATAAACCATGATCGCATGAACGGATCGCAGGCAAACCCCTTATCCGTGCGTGTCACCATCACCGCGAGGCCAATGCGCTCGGCCGGACGCCACGGAAAGACCATGCGGCCGCCGGGCTTCAGCGCCTTCAGCCATTCGGCTGGGGGTGCCGCAACGCCGGCATTGACATAGATGATGTCGGACGGTGGCAGGCCGCCGACGACCGCATCGCCATGGATGACGGTCACATTGCCATAGGCTTCGAGATTCTTTCTTGCACGGTCGGCGAGACCGGAATCCAGTTCGAAGGCGGTGACTGCGCCGCCCGGCGAAACCAGTTTCGCCAGCAGAGCTGTGTAATAACCGGTGCCGGCGCCGACATGAGTGACGGCCTCGCCGGGTTTTGGCGCCACCTTGCCGATCCACATGGCATGCAGGAACGGCTCGCCATTGTTGATGCCCTTCTCGGCGTCGAGCGACACCAGCACGTTCTGATAGATGTGAACAGGATCGGCGCTCGGCGTTTCTACCTTGCCGTTGCCGGCGACGACCGTCCACGGCCCGGGCCCGAGAAAAGCTTCGCGCGGCACCGCGGCGAACACGTCCTCGAGACGCGGATCGGCCGAACCTGCATTGGCAGCCATCAGTCGCGCGTAGAATTTTCGGGTTTCGGCAATTCTGGTCATGTCGCGTGAGAAGATAGCGCGATTGACCGAATTGTCGCGCAGCCCCACGAACTCACTCAATGCATGGTCGAGAAAACCCTCAGCCGACGCGGCGAAGCGCGGCGCCGTGCGCTGCTCAAAGATTATGTGCAGCTTGTCGCCGACCTGATCGAGAACGGTAACGAGGCCCGCCAGGTCGACATCGCGGCGCGGCTCGGCGTCGCCCAGCCGACGGTGGCCAAGATGCTGACGCGGCCGACAGCCCTGCCGGAACCGCCGCGCTGCCGCGGCGTTTGAGATCGTGCCAGCAATTGGCGCGAGACCGAGGAGGATACGATGGGCGTTGAACAGGCACCGACAGCGAAGGGCAAGCAAGCGGCCAAGGGATTGAAGCAGGCTGCGGCGAAGGACGAACGCAAGACCGAAGCGGATACTGGACGCCCGCTCAAGAAGGGCGGGGCCCGCTTCGAGGAGCGCTCGAAAAGCTCGGACGGCAAGAGCGCGGGCACCAAGCAGAAGATCTGAGCGTGACTGACCAAGTCCAAGACCAAAAAAAGCGCCGGCAGGGCTCTCAGCCGCGGGTGTCGTGCAGGGACTGACCCCAGAGCCGGCGGCCCCTTGATGCGAAAAATACTGTGACTTGGCGCAACCATTGGGATAATTGTTTGTTGGGTCGGATCGGGCCATGAGATCGGCAAGATACCGGATACGTGCATCGCGGGGAGTTGCCATGCTCTGGAAAGGTCGTCGTCAAAGTGACAACGTCGAGGACCAACGCGGCCAGGGCGGCGGGCTCAACCTGCCGCGCGGCGGCCCCGGCCGTCTCCGCATCCCGATCGGCGGCCGCTCCGGCGGCGGAATGTCGCTGTCGACCATCATCATTCTCGTGGTCCTCTATTTCGGGCTGAAGGCCATCGGCATCGACCCGCTTCAGATCCTGGCCGGTGGCGGCTTGGTGCCGGGTGGCGGCGGTCAGATCACCGACACCAGCGGAGAACAGGGCGGTGGCACCGGGGCGCCCGCGTCCGACGAGATGAAGCAGTTCGTTTCGACCGTCCTGGCCGAGACCGAGGACACCTGGACCGGCATTTTCCAGGCCGAGGGCCTGACCTACGAGGACCCCAAGCTGGTCCTGTTCAGCGGCCAAATCCGTTCGGCTTGCGGCTTCGCCTCGTCCGCGGCCGGCCCGTTCTACTGCCCCGGCGACCGCAAGGTCTATCTCGACACCACCTTCTTCCAGCAGCTCGACCAGCAATTCGGCGCTTCGGGCGATTTTGCCCAGGCCTATGTGATCGCGCATGAGGTCGGCCACCATGTCCAGAACCTCACCGGCATCCTGCCCAAGTTCAACCAGATGCGGCAGCAGATGGGCGAGGCCGAGGCCAACCACATGTCGGTGCAGGTCGAGCTCCAGGCGGATTGCTTCGCCGGCGTCTGGGCGCATTTCACCGGGCAGAAAGGCATTCTGGAACAGGGCGACATGGATGAGGCGCTGAACGCCGCCCAGCAGATCGGCGACGACACGATGCAGAAGAAGATGCAGGGCTATGTCGTGCCGGAAAGCTTCAACCATGGCACCTCGCAGCAGCGTCAAACCTGGCTGGCACGCGGCTACAAGAGCGGCAAGCTGTCGGACTGCGATACGTTCAACACCCCGATCTGAGGTGTTTGGGCTCTCGTTGAAATGGGCGTTGAAAGCGGCGGCGATGCAGCCGCGCTCATGTCGACAGTTGATGTCAGGATGAAAATTCCTGGCCTGTTCCCTTATTGTTCTGTGGGGCTTGCTCGCCTATAACGAGCTTTCCGCCTTCGCTGCGAGGCGGCTCCAGGAGTCGATACCGTCATGATCGAAGCCAAAACCGCCAGGCGGGGCCTTGCGCTTGTTTTCACCACGCTGCTGCTCGACATCACCGGCATCGGCATCATCATGCCGGTGCTGCCGGCCTATCTGCAGGAACTGACCGGCGTCGGGGTCAGCGAAGCGGCGATCGAAGGCGGCTGGCTGTTCTTCGTCTATGCGGCCATGCAGTTCCTGTTCGCGCCGCTGGTCGGCAATCTCAGCGACCGCTTCGGCCGTCGTCCGATCCTGCTGGCCTCGGTGCTGACCTTCGCCGTCGACAATCTGATCTGCGCGGTGGCCTGGTCCTATTGGGTCCTGTTCATCGGCCGGGTGCTGGCCGGCATCAGCGGCGCCAGCTATTCGACCGCCTCCGCCTTCATCGCCGATGTCAGCACCGACGAGAACAGGGCGAAGAATTTCGGCCTGCTTGGCATCGCCTTCGGCGTCGGTTTCGTCATCGGCCCGGTGCTGGGCGGGTTGCTCGGCGAATTCGGGCCGCGCGTGCCGTTCTGGGGCGCGGCGGTGCTTGCTCTGATCAACTTCATCGTCGGCTGGTTCTTCCTGCCGGAAACGCTGGAGCAGCATCACCGGCGCCGCTTCGAATGGCGCCGCGCCAATCCTCTTGGCGCCCTGAAGCAGATGCGCAATTACAAGGGGATCGGCTGGATCGGGCTGGTGTTCTTCCTGATGACGCTCGGTCACATGATGTACCCTGCCGTGTGGTCGTTCGTCGGCAGTTACCGCTACGGCTGGAGCGAGCAGCAAATCGGCTTCTCACTCGGCGTCTTCGGCCTTGGCGGCGCATTGGTGATGGGTTTTGTTCTGCCGCGCGTCATCCCGCGGCTCGGCGAATGGCGGATCGCCGCCATCGGCCTTGCTTTTACCGCGCTCGCCGCCTTCGGCTATGCCGCGGCGTGGAAGGGCTGGATGATCTATGCGGTGATCGTGGCGACCTGCCTCGAAGCGCTGGCCGACCCGCCGCTGCGGAGCCTGGCGGCGGCCAAGGTGCCGCCCTCCGCGCAAGGCGAATTGCAAGGTGCGATGACCAGCGTGTTTTCGATCACCAGCATCATCACGCCGCTGCTTTATACGGGCATCTTCGCCTGGTTCACCGGGCCGAGCGCGCCGGTGACGTTCGGCGGCGCGCCCTTCGTGCTCGGCGGCATTTTTCTTGCTCTGTCGCTGATCGCATTCGTGCTCAGGGTCGAAAGACCGGTCGCGGTGAAGAACGTCACGACGGCGACGGTGCGAACCTGAATCAGGCGCGCTCTGCCAGCGCCGGCTCGCCGCGCTTTTCGCGGATGAGATTGACGAAGCGGCGGAACAGATAATGCGAGTCCTGCGGGCCCGGCGAGGCTTCGGGATGATGCTGGACCGAAAACACCGGCCTGCCGGTCAGGGTGATGCCGCAGTTCGAGCCGTCGAACAGCGAGACATGGGTTTCTTCGACGCCCGTGGGCAACGAGCCGGCATCGACGGCAAAGCCGTGGTTCATCGAGACGATCTCAACCTTGCCGGTGGTGTGATCCTTGACCGGATGATTGGCGCCGTGATGGCCTTGATGCATTTTGGCGGTCCTGCCGCCAAGCGCCAGCGCCAGCATCTGGTGGCCGAGGCAGATGCCGAAGACCGGGATGTCGGTCTTCAGCAGGTCCTGGATGACCGGAACGGCATAGTCGCCAGTGGCTTCCGGGTCGCCGGGACCGTTGGAGAGAAAGATGCCGTCGGGCCGCATGGCGAGGATATCCTCGGCGCCGGTGTTGGCCGGCACCACGGTGACCTTGGCGCCCAGGCCGGCAAGCAGGCGCAATATGTTGCGTTTTACGCCGTAGTCGATGGCGACGACATGCATGGACGGATCGGTCTGTTCGCCAAAGCCCTCGTCCCAGACCCACGGCGTCTCGCGCCAGACCGAGGACTGGCCGGAAGTGACGTCCTTGGCCAGGTCAAGCCCGATCAGGCCGGACCAGGCAGCGGCGCGGCGCTTCAGCTCCTCGATGTCGAAGATGCCGTCGGGCGCGTGCGCGATGACGGCGTTGGGCATGCCCTTTTCGCGGATCAGCGCGGTCAGCGCGCGGGTGTCGATGCCCGAAAGCGCAACGATGCCGCGTTTCTTCAGCCATTGGTCGAGACCAGAAGCGGCGCGATAGCTGGACGGATTGGTGACGTCGGCCTTGAACACGGCGCCGACTGCGCCGGCGCGGGCAACAGGGTTGAGATCCTCGATGTCCTCGTCATTGGTGCCGATATTGCCGATGTGCGGAAAGGTGAAGGTGACGATCTGGCCGGCATAGGACGGGTCGGTGAGGATTTCCTGATAGCCTGTCAGCGCGGTGTTGAAGCAGACTTCGGCGACGGCGGAGCCGGTGGCGCCAAGGCCGCGGCCCTCGATGACGGTTCCGTCGGCCAGCACCAGCAGGGCGGTCGGCTTCTCGGTGGCCCAAGTGGGGGTCGACGCGGCGGTCATCGTTGCCATGGCGGCACTCCTAAAGGCTGCGCCCTTCAATCGGTCCGGCGAACCATTCTGCGCAGCAAACCGCGCGCAGCGGCGATTTCGCAGCCAGCGCGCGCAAGCTTTTCGTATGGGCACGTCGTTGTCCCAAAACCGCTACGCACTTTTGGGCGAACGTGCACTAGAACTCAGTTCATGCAAGGCCCAGTACATAGGGGAAGGCGCCAGAGCGGTCAATGACGCTACGCCCGCAGGCGCGATTTATTTCGTCGAACAATATCAGCGCTTTGCCGGGCGGCGTCGAATTTGCCTTGGGCTTTCGGCACGGCTATTGTCCGTCGCATTCGAAGGAGAAAGCATCATGCGCGGCAAAATCGCCGAATCCCTGAAGAGCGCGATGAAGGCGCAGGACAAGCGCCGGCTGCCGACATTGCGGCTGATCCAGGCGGCCATTCACGATCGCGATATCGCCAATCGCGGCGCCGGCAAGGAGCCGGCCAGCGACGACGAGATCCTGCAGATACTGGCCAAGATGGTGAAGCAGCGCGAAGAGTCGGCCAAGGCCTTCGACGACGGCAAACGGCCGGAGCTTGCCGCGCAGGAGCGCGACGAGATGGCCATCATCCGCGATTTCCTGCCGACGCAACTGGGGCAGGCCGAGACCGAAACGGCGATCCGCGCCGCCATCGCCGAGACCGGCGCCAGCGGCGTCAAGGACATGGGCAAGGTTATGGCCGTGCTCAAGGAGAAATACGCCGGCCAGATGGATTTCTCCAAGGCGAGCGGCATCGTCAAGGGACTGCTGCAGTAGGATTTTGCCGCTGCAGCGAGTTCATAAAGCATTGGGGGAGGCGACAGCGAGGCGCCAGCCCTGGCCGCATATGATTGATTCTCAGGCACTCTTTGGTTTCTGAGAGCGGGCGGGGCGGGCGGCAGCTCGCACCGACAGGTTCAGTGCCACGGCGGCGCGAATGAGCGCCTTCAACGCCTCTTCATCGATCTTGTCGCCCTCATGGATGTCGATGGCGCGCCTGGTGTTGCCTTCGAGGCTGGAGTTGAAGAGGCCAGAAGGGTCCTCCAGCGAGGCGCCCTTGGCGAAGGTCATTTTCACGACATTCTTGTAGGTCTCACCGGTGCAGATAATTCCGGCGTGTTCCCACACCGGAACCCCTCTCCACTTCCACGCCTCGACCACTTCGGGATCGACCTGCTTGATGAGGGTTCGGATCCGAGCGAGCATCTCGCCCCGCCAATCGCTCAGCTCGTTGATTCTCGCATCTATCAACTGAGAGGGAGTGTCTCCTCCTGCTCCCTCCGTCGAGGCGCTCTTCTTCATGGCTGTTGTCGCTTTGGTCATGATTGGTCCCAGTGGCTTTCTGCACGTCGGCGTCCGGCGTCTGGGCTTCGTGCCAATGCCGGGTGACAACTCTCAACATCGCGGAGGAACCTTCGTCCCTCCGGACCCGATTTGCAATTGGGATCACACGAAAATGGAGCTACGATTTGGCGGCGCTTGTTGAACATTGTCGGCGCCGCCACCGGCGCCGGCGATCTTTCGGCGACATGGGCTCGCAGAGATGCTCGCGAGCCGACGCCGAACCATGAGGGGTCACGGCGATGTTGCACCGTCCCGATGGCAGACGCCCTTGGCTAATTCGCGATGCATCTCACATTCGCTCGCCGGGCAATTGGCTGGCTTGCTGCACCCAGGCGGCAAATTGAGCTTCGTCGAGCTGGTCCTCATAAATGTCGAGATAGCGCACGTCCTTGTGCTTGGACTCGCCGAGAGGGACAGGACGCAGCGACGTGCCCCGGAAGAAGGTCACTTTGACGTAGCGGGTGAAGACATGGAACGACAGGAACCAGCCCTGCCCCTCGATGCCGTAAAACGGCGAGTTCCATTTGACGGCCTTGTGCACGCCGGGGACGGTGCGCATGATGATTGCGTCGAGGCGGTGCCCGACATCGCTTTTCCAGCCCGGCATGGCCGCGATGTAGGCCTGCACGGGAGCGTCGCCTTCGGCCTTGGCGATCTGGGGGTTGCCGCCTGCGAGCAGTGCCGGCTTCGCTTCCTTGCCTGACTGCGGCTTCGGCGTCGCCTTGCGCGGTTTGGTTGCCGCGACCCGCTCGGCGGCGGCCTTCGCCGACTTCTCGGACCTGTGGTCGGCCATTGTGTTCACTCCAAAGTAGGTGGACCCAGTCGATGACACTTGATTTTAGAAAGCCGCCCCTGAAGATCAACGTCAGAATCTGAGGCGGCAGCGGAGCGATCGTACGTCATGGTTGAACTCGTCAAACCGGCGCTTGAACATCTGCCGTCGTACAAGGCCGCCCTTGAGCGCGGCTGGTCGCCGGACAATGTGCGGCTGATGGAGGCGACGCGCGAGCAGCTTGCGGCCATCGAAAAGGATCCAACGGCCTTCCTCGTCGATCTCGACGACCCTGATGCCAAGGGTGATCCGATCACCTTGCCTGATGGGACGAAAGTGCCGCGCCTGCCCGGATTCCGGCGCTGGATCTGGGACGGCGAAGTCGCCGGCTCGATCGGCCTTCGCTGGCAGCGCGGCACCGCCGAGCTGCCGCCACATGTGCTCGGCCACATCGGCTATGCCGTAGTGCCATGGAAGCGGCGGCGCGGCTATGCGACAGAGGCAGTGAGGCTGATGCTCGGCGAGGCGAGGGCGCTCGGCCTGCCCTTCGTCGAGATCACCGCCAAGCCGGGTAATCTCGCCTCGCAGAAGGTGGTCCTGGCCAATGGCGGACGGCTCGTCGGGCGATTCTTCGAGGACGCTGCCTATGGCGGCGCCGAAAGCCTGCGCTATCGCATCGACCTGTAGCGCCTGCCGACTATTCGGCAGCGGCCGGCAGCGGCGGCATCGTGTTTCGGCGCCACTCCCAGGTATGTGAGGCGAGCGCTACCGCCACGGCGACCAGCGTGGCCATGGCGCCAACCACCGGCAGGCTGCGATAGCCATAACCGGCATTGAGCATGGCGGCGCCGAGCGAGGCGGCCAGCGCGATGCCGACATTGAAGCCGGCCGGGATAAGCGATGAGGCGAGATTGGAGGCGTCCGCCGTCCAGGTCAGGATACGGGTCTGGATCGGGGTGCCGATGGCAAAGCTGAGACCACCCCAGATAGTGATCGCAACGACCATCGGCACCGGGTACGGGCTGGCGGCGTAAATGACGGCAAGTGTCACCGCCTGCATGAAAAGCATGGTGATGAGCGACGGCATCAGTTTCCAGTCGGAGAGCCGCCCGCCAAGAAAGACGCCGATCGTCGCGCCGACACCGTTGAGCAGCAGCACCCAGGGCACCAGGCCCTCGCCGAGGCCGGTGACTTCAAGCAGCGTCGGCGTGATGTAGGTGAACAGGCCGAACTGGCCGATCATCAGCATCAGCATGAGGATTAGCGACGTCCAAACCTGCTGGCGTGCGAGCACGCGGACCTCGCTGCCGAAACTGACGGGCCGGCGCGACGATCCCGTCCGGCGCGGCAGGAGGGCGGCCATGGCGGCGATGGAAACCACACCAAGCGCGCACATCACCCAGAACGTCGCGCGCCACCCCCAAATATTGCCGATCGCCGTGCCGGCCGGCACGCCGATGACATTGGAGACCGTGAGGCCCGACAGGATGAGCGCCACGGCCATTCCACGCTGATCCTGGCGGACCAGGCTGACCGCAACCACCATCGCGACGCCGAAATAGGCGCCGTGCGCCACGGCCACTGCAATCCGCAACAGCAACATGGAGGCGAAGTCGGGCGCAAGGGCGCAGGCGGCCTGGCCGATGGCGAAGGCTGCGGCAAGGCCAAGCAGCAACGCCTTGCGGGAGATTGTCTTGGTAGCGAGCGTCAACAGCGGTCCGCCGATCGCGATGCCGCCGGCGTAGCCGGAGACGAGATAGCCGGCCGTCGGGATGGAGACGCCAAGGCCGTCCGCCACCTGCGGCAGCAGGCCGGCGATGACGAACTCGGTGGTGCCGAATGCGAACGCAGCGATGAACAGGGCGATGAGGGGAAGCATGGCGCGGGAAGGCGATCCTTGAATGAGATGGCTCAAATCACGGACGAGAGCGGCGGGCAATCCAGAAATTCTCGACGCCGCTTTAGGTTTTCTTCATCGGTTCAGCCAGGCTCCGGCGGCACAAGACTAGACGGTCGCCGTCTTCCTTCCGTAGGGGGCGGATTTCAAGCGATCCTTAGAGCGCCTTGCGTTCTGGTGGAACCAATACCGCGCTCCAGGTCTTTGCTTGACGCGTGTTGTCCGACGCCAAGCGAAGACGGTTGGCTGAAAAATGCTCTAGCCGACAGACGGGAGGGTTAGCAAAGACTAATTTTCGCGCGCCGGCTGCAGGCAATTCCCGCGCTGGGCCCAATCTATCCGGCCTTCAGCCGCGAGCCGGTGAGCAGGCCGCGTTCCTCGAGCACGGGGTAGGCTATCGAGGCGAGCAGCGAGTTGATCTGCTTCAGGTCGCGGATGGTGTCGAGATGGATGGAACTGGTCTCGACGCTTTTGGCGGTGCCGTCGCGCAGCCGCACGAAATGGCTGGCGCTGGTCTCCTTCTCGCGGTCGCGCAGCCGATCCTTTTCCAGCACCAGCTGGCGGGCGGTCTCCGGATCGCGCGAGACCAGCACGTTGAAGGCAAGCCGCGCGTTGGCGAGCACCGAAGCGTGGAAGGCGCTAAGCTCGCGCCAACCCTCGGGCGTGAACTCCAGCCCGCGCTCGAGCTTCTTCCTGACATGCACCAGCATGTTGCGCACGATGATGTCGCCGACCTGTTCGAGCTTGACGCAGGCGCCGATCAACTCCTGGCAGCGCAGCGCCTCGTCCTCGCTCAGCGGGTTCCTGGTGACCTTGGCCAGATAGAGCTTTATCGACGCATGTTTCTTGTCGACGCGGTCGTCGAGCGCGGCCAGCGCCTTGATCTTGTCGGCGTCGGCGCTTTCATAGAGCTCGATGATGCGCTTCAGCATGATCTCGACCGTCTCGCAGACCCGCACCACCTCACGGGTGGCGTTGGCCAGCGCCTGGCTCGGCACATCGAGGGCGCTGTCGTTGAGCGCGGACAACTCGACGACGTCGAGCGCTTCTGCCGGCGCCGGTCTGGTGCCGAGCGCCACGATCTTTTCCGAAACGCGGTAGACGAGGCCGGCCAATGGCAGGCCGGCAACCAGGATCAGGATGTTGAAGAGGATATGGGCGTTGACGATCTGGTCGGGCACGGTGGCGCCGAGAAAGGTGACCGACGGTCTCAACCACAGGAACAGGATCAGCATGGCCAGCGAGCCCATGCCGCGCATTAGGAGATTGCCGATCGGTACGACACGCACGCCCGGCTCCGCATTGCGGGTGAGCAGCGGCGCGATGATCGACGAACCCAGATTGACGCCGAGCACCAGCACGATGCCGAGTTCGGGCGGGATGAAGCCGCGGCCGGCGAGCGTCACCATCAAAAGGACCGCGGCGATCGAGGAATGGAACAGCCAGGTGACCAGCGCCGCCAGCAGATAGGCGGTGACCGGATCGCCGGAGAAGTAATCGACGACGACCGGCATCAGCGTGCTCTGGCGCAGCGGCTCCGAGGCCTGGCCGATCATTTCCAGCGACAACACCAGCAGGCCGATGCCGACCAGGATGCGGCCGAACTGGCGCCAGTCGCGCCGCTCGGTGGCCATGAACATGACGGTGCCGGCGACAAGACAGACCGGCACCAGCAGCGACAGGTCGAAGGTGAGCAGCTTGACCACCAGCGCCGAGCCGATCTCGGCGCCGCGCACGGCAAGCTGGCCCGATATGCCGCTGACGATGCCGGCGCCGGCGAAGGAGCCGACCAGCAAGGTGACGGCGGTGGAGCTTTGCAGGGCGATCGCCAGGCCGCAGCCGGCCAGAACCGCCATGAAAGGATTGCGCATGGTGGCGCGCAGCTTGTGGCGCAGCACATCGCCATAGGCGCGCTCGACACCTGTCTTCACCAAGCGGGTGGCAAACAGCATCAGCGCCACCGCGCCGGCAAGATGCAGCAAAACGACCGAACCGCTCATGTCAGGCTCGCATTCCGACAGCCACCAGCAATATGGGAGCCGTGATGGCAAAGGCGCAAAAGAGGGGGCGAATCAAGGACATTGGAAAGGTCGATACTACTCCGATTACTTTTAGCCGGGTAATAAATTTTGCCCAATTCGGCCGGCTGTTGCGCGACAGGGCGTGTCGGAAATGGATGGATCGCAAAATGGTTGCATCGCCGGCCGGCTTCTTGATGGTCGCGCGCTCAAGTGCCGACGACCGCTTCAGATCAGGTTTGAGCCGAGTGTTGAGTTAGATGTTATAAACACATGAAATCATTACAAAAACGTAATCCGCGTGTTCAGTTTCGGTTCATTCTTCGGGCTCTATTGCTTGGGCATCGACAACCAAGGAGTACCCCGTCATGAAACGCATCATCCTTTCCGCAGTCGCCGTATCGATGCTGGCTGCGACGTCCCTGCAGGGCCAGGCAGCGCCGCTGAACGCGCCGAATGCACCGCAGTCGACCTACAGCCAGGTCGACTGGAAGAAGCCGGACAGGCACGTCAAGACGCGCGTCGTGGTGAAGAAGAAAGTCGTCGTCAAGAGGAACCATTGGCGCAACGGCCAGAGATATTCGAGTTGGAGGCGCCACCAGCCGGTCCGCGACTATCGCCACTATGGCCTGCGTCGTCCGGGCCGTGGCCAGGAATGGATCCGCGTCGGCAATGACTATCTCTTGGTCAGCGTCGTCTCCGGCATCATCTTCGGCGCGATTGCCGCGCACTGACTGTCAAACGTCGACCGGCGCAATGCCGGACAGGAAGGAGGGCTTGCAACCGGCCCCTAAGCCTAACTGAATGTGGATGTTCAGTCGGATAGTCGATGGTTATCCCTGGCATTGCAACGACTTGCAGGGGCTTGCTTGACCTGCTGGAGAAATCCGAAGAAGCGAGCATCCTTCCGGTTTGCAGGCGCTTCGGATTTCTCCTGCTTCTAGCCAGGATTGTCACAGGGTCAGCACTATGCGCGAGAGCCGGCCGAGTTCGACCAGTCGGTCGAGCAGGCCCGGCGTGCTTGCGAAATCGTCGGAACTCACGACGCCGATCGACGACGTGTCGACGCGGGTCCCGAACAGGATCAGGCATTTTTCTTCGTCGAAGCGCCGCGATGTCCAGATCATGCCGTCGAGTGTCTGATCGGCGTCGTGGATCGCTTGTGCCCAACCTCTTGTTGAGGGGTAGGAGGATGGCGGCGTGTCGATCAATGACTGACGGGTGATGCACCACTTGTTGAGATCCGGCTCGAAAAGGCGGGCTAGCTTCAAGTTGCGATCGATTTCGATGCGCGAGCCGGCGAGTTCTTCGATCTTGCTCAGCGGGACCGACTTGAAGGTCGCTGCAGGGTTGATGTCGTGGAACACTGGCTCGTAGGCGGCGCATCCGAAAGAAGTCGCTGCGTACATGGTCGGCACCTGGATACTCCGGCTTGTGAAGGGAGCGAACCTCGAGGAGCCGAAGCCGGGATTGAACTCGTGGGCGCGCCGGTTGCGTGAGTGTACGCGATGCAGTTCCGTCCCGGCGGGAAGCACGAGGACGTTGCATTCCAGGTCCGGAGGCGGAGCAGGGACGGATGTCAACCTGCCGCTTCCTCTCCCAACTTACGTGCCGCTTCGACGACCGCGTCTACCTTGCCCAGATTTTCCGAAGGAACCCCTCCGTCCAGCCACGGATTGGACGAAACGAACCAGAAAGCTACCTGCCACTGGCTCATGCCGGGCGGTAGCGCGTCCAGTACCCGCGCAACCGCCGGATCAGGCTTGCCGTCCTTGAACTGGAACGCGGGAAACAGCTCGCGGCCACTCAACTGTACGGAGAACGCCTTCCTTTCGGCCTTCCACCTGGACCCCGTGGCGCTCCTGTTGCGGGCGCTGTGGCCTGCCAGTTCGGCTAGCTCGGCACTCGTGAGGCAGGGGACTTCCTCCGCGAACCTCACGCGCGCCCTGGCGTTGTCAGCCTCGATCTTCGATCGGACTGCCGACATGGGGTCGTTGGCGGGCAACATGGCCTCCACCAAGAGTTCCATGTTCCGCTCCGACATCTCGGCTCGCTTTCTTGCAACAACTGCGCTGATCGGTTCCAGCAACCGGACGGCGGCGGGATCCAGTTTTTCGGAGGCCCCCACACCGTCGAAGACGTCCCTTACCGCCTTCCTCACGATGGCTTTCAATCGCTTTAAACCTGCGGCCTTGAGGTTCCGGCTTCGGGGTCCATTCTTTCCGCCGGCCTTCCTCGGCGCCTCTGCTGCGGTCAATCTTTCCATCAGCGTGTCCGCCATCAGCCGTTCGATTTCGGCCTCCTTGAGCATGCTGGACAGTGCGTTCGTCATTGGAGCCTCCACAGGTGAGATCAGTAATGATCGACGCAACTTACTTATATCATGTGCCGGCGTTCTTCAAGCGGAAGGCCGGCAACGGCCGTTCCGGCGCAGCCTTGACACATGCCTGCCGGCGGCCTGCTGGACGGTGCCGGGTGTGTCTCAGGCAAGTTGATGAGAACCATTGACACGGGTTCTTGACGGTGCGGCTGCCGACTACAAGATCGTGGGCACAGATATTCTCCGTGCGCTCACATGCATCCCACATTTCGGTTACGGGCCGGGGCTTGCAACGGCCGCCTTCTTTTTGCCCTGTGAAAACCGGGTATGGTTCGCATTAGGAGTCGTCGGGTTTCGCCGGCGTGATTATATGGACGCAAACGAGCCGTTTCCGATGCGCTTTCCACCTGCCTTCCTCGACGAAATACGCGACCGCGTGCCGATTTCCTCGGTGATCGGCCAGCGCGTGGCGTGGGACAGGAAGAAGACCAACGCGCCGCGCGGCGATTATTGGGCGTGCTGTCCCTTCCATGGCGAGAAGAGCCCGTCCTTTCACTGCGAGGACAAGAAGGGACGCTATCATTGCTTCGGCTGCTCGGTTTCGGGCGACCACTTCAAATTCCTCACCGAACTCGACGGAATGAGCTTTCCCGAAGCGGTCGAGAAGATCGCCGACATGGCCGGGGTGCCGATGCCGTTGCGCGATGCCCAGGAGGAACGGCGCGAAAAGGAACGCGCCAGCCTGACCGAAGTCATGGAAATGGCGACCGCCTTCTTCCAGGAGCGGCTGCAGGGACCGGAAGGCGCAAAAGCCCGCGCCTATCTGCGCGACCGCGGGCTGACGCCGGCGACGCAGCAGTCGTTCCGGCTCGGCTATGCGCCCGACAGTCGCAATGCGCTGAAGGAGCATCTTGCCGCCAAGGGCGTGCCCAAGGCCGATATCGAGGCATGCGGGCTGGTGCGCCATGGCGACGACGTTCCGGTTTCCTACGATTGGTTCCGCGACCGCATCATGTTCCCGATCCCGGACTCCAGAGGCAAGATAATCGCCTTTGGCGGGCGGGCGCTGGCAGCCGATGCGCTCGCCAAATACATGAATTCGCCCGACACCGAGCTCTTCCACAAGGGCAACGTGCTCTATAATTTCGCGCGAGCGCGCCAAGCGCTGGGAAAGGGGGCGCTGGGAAAGGGGGCGCTGGCCAAGGGCGGCACGGTGATTGCCGTCGAGGGCTATATGGACGTGATCGCGCTGGCGCAGGTCGGTTTCGAAAATGTCGTGGCGCCGCTCGGCACCGCGCTGACCGAAAACCAGCTTGAACTGCTGTGGCGGATGGCCGGCGAGCCGGTGCTGTGCTTCGATGGCGACCAGGCCGGACTGAAGGCGGCATGGCGCGCCGCCGACATGGCGCTGCCGGCGGTCCAGGCAGGCCGCTCGGTGCGTTTTGCGCTTCTGCCCGAAGGCAAGGACCCCGACGATCTGGTCAAGGCCGAAGGGCCGGACGCGTTTGGCGCCGTGCTTTCCGAGGCGCGGCCGCTCGCCGACCTTTTGTGGATGCGCGAAACGGCCGGCGGCATCTTCGACACGCCGGAACGACGGGCGGAACTGGAAAAAACGCTGCGCGAACTGACCAGCCGCATCCGCGACGAGAGCTTGCGCTATCACTACCAACAGGAAATGCGCGAGCGAGTGCTAAGCTTTTTCGGCGCCCAGCGCGGCGCGCGCCAAACCTATCAAGGGGGGCGCCAAGATGGGCGGTCCGGCGGGCGCTTTCAGGGCAAGGGCTCAGCTGCTGGCGGGCAGTTCGCACGCGGCGGCAATGCCGGTGGACGCACCGCGATCACCGAAAGCCTTGGCCGCTCGGCGCTGGTCAAGCGCGGCAGCGAGGGGATGTCGGTGCGCGAGGCGACGATCATCGCAGCTCTTGTCAATCATCCGGCGCTGATCGACGAGAATTTCGCGCATGTCGAGTTCCTCGACCTCGCCAACACCGATCTGAAGCGATTGCACGCGGCGATCCTCGATGCGATGGCGCATGACATGGCCAACGACCGCAACGCGGTGATCGCGACGATCGAACGTGCCGGCTGCGGCGAGATCTGGGCGCGCGTGGTGACGCTGATCAAACGGGCGCGGCAATGGCCGGCGCTGGAAACAGCCGGACTTGACGATGCCCGCGACGCCTTCAGCCAGGCGCTCCACTTGCAGCGCAGCGCGCGCACATTACATAAGGAGCTGAAACAGGCAGAAGCGGCGCTCGCCAGCGATCCCACGGACGAAAATTACCGGCATCTCGTCGAGATCCAGGCGCAATTTCGTGATGTGCAGGCGACGGAAGCGCTGATCGAAGGGTTCGGCGTGTCTTCGGGCCGGGCCGGGCGGGTGTAGGTCGAAGCTTACGAAAGAGTGAAAGTGCAGAACCGTGCTTGCGCGTCGAATCAGCCGCGGCGCTTTAAGTCGGGTAATTGATTCGCTTTTTTCATGCGAATCATGCGAGAGGCGCTTGACCTTCTGGCAGAATGACGGAATCAGGACGATTCGAAACGTTAACCCGCGCCGGCGTCGACGGAAATGCAGCGATGTGAGGTACCGGTCACTGGACAGGCAGTCAGCCTGCCACAGATACCAGGGTTAATCTGGACTTAACGAGAGATGCAGTTACTGGCCCGGGGGAACGCGTTCTAGCGCGAGCGCATCTGATAAACCGGTACGGCAGCTTACGCGGCTTGATACTTATGCGGCTAGATACCTGGCCGCTTGGAGAAAATAAAGAATGGCGACAAAAGAAAAGGAAGAGGTCGAGACCGAACGTGAAGGCGCCACCGATGGCCCTCTGCTCGACCTTTCCGACGATGCTGTCAAGAAGATGATCAAGGCCGCCAAGAAGCGCGGCTATGTCACCATGGACGAACTGAATTCGGTGCTGCCCTCGGAGGAAGTCACCTCCGAGCAGATCGAGGACACGATGGCCATGCTCTCCGACATGGGCATCAACGTGGTCGAGGACGACGAGCAGGGCGAGGAGCCCGAAGCTGCCGACGCGGCTGCCGACGCTGAGGAAGACGCCAACGAACTGGCCGAGCAGACCGGTACCGCCGTAGCTGCGACGACCACCAAGAAAGAGCCGACCGATCGCACCGACGATCCGGTTCGCATGTATCTGCGCGAGATGGGCTCGGTCGAGCTTCTGTCGCGCGAGGGCGAAATCGCGATTGCCAAGCGCATCGAGGCTGGCCGCGAGACGATGATCGCGGGCCTGTGCGAAAGCCCGCTGACCTTCCAGGCCATCATCATCTGGCGTGACGAGCTCAACGAATCGAAGATCCTCTTGCGCGAGATCATCGACCTCGAAGCGACCTATGCCGGACCGGAGGCCAAGCAGGCGCCGGTGGTCGAGCGGATCGAGGAAGCCAAGACCGACGACAAGCCGCGCCGTTCGCGCGAGGACGAGGACGACATCACCAATGTCGGCGGCGACACGCGCGGTCTGACTGATGACGACGAGGAAGACGAGGATGAAGCCAGCCTGTCGCTGGCGGCGATGGAAGCGGAGCTGCGCCCGCAGGTGATGGAGACGCTCGACGTCATCGCCGACACCTACAAGAAGTTGCGCAAGCTGCAGGACCAGCAGGTCGAGAACCGGCTGGCTGCCGCCGGCACGCTGTCGCCCAGCCAGGACCGCCGGCTGAAGGAGCTGAAGGACCAACTGATCAAGGCGGTGAAGTCGCTATCCCTGAACACGGCGCGCATCGAGGCATTGGTCGAGCAACTCTACGACATCAACAAGCGCCTGGTGCAGAACGAAGGCAAGCTGTTGCGGCTGGCCGAAAGCTATGGCGTGCGCCGCGAGGAATTCCTGAAGGAGTATCAGGGCTCGGAGCTCGATCCCAACTGGACGCGCTCGATCGGCAATCTGACCTCGCGCGGCTGGAAGGAATTCACCAAGAACGAGAAGGACGCGATCCGCGACCTGCGCGCCGAGATCCAGAACCTCGCCACCGAAACGGCGATCTCGATCCTGGAATTCCGCAGGATCGTCAACCAGGTGCAGAAGGGCGAGCGCGAAGCCGCGATCGCCAAGAAGGAAATGGTCGAGGCCAATCTGCGCCTCGTCATTTCCATCGCCAAGAAATACACCAATCGCGGCCTGCAGTTCCTCGATCTGATCCAGGAAGGCAATATCGGCCTGATGAAGGCGGTCGACAAATTCGAATATCGCCGCGGCTACAAGTTCTCGACCTATGCGACGTGGTGGATCCGGCAAGCGATCACCCGCTCGATCGCCGACCAGGCGCGCACCATCCGCATTCCGGTGCATATGATCGAGACGATCAACAAGATCGTGCGCACCTCGCGCCAGATGCTGCACGAGATCGGCCGCGAGCCGACACCGGAGGAACTGGCGGAAAAGCTCGCCATGCCGCTGGAAAAAGTGCGCAAGGTGCTGAAGATCGCCAAGGAACCGATCTCGCTCGAAACGCCGGTCGGCGACGAGGAGGATTCGCATCTGGGCGATTTCATCGAGGACAAGATGGCGATCCTGCCGATCGACGCGGCGATCCAGGCCAATCTGCGCGAGACGACGACGCGGGTGCTTGCTTCGCTCACCCCGCGTGAAGAGCGCGTGCTCAGAATGCGCTTCGGCATCGGCATGAACACCGACCACACGCTGGAGGAAGTCGGCCAGCAGTTCTCGGTCACCCGAGAGCGCATTCGCCAGATCGAAGCCAAGGCGCTGCGCAAGCTCAAGCACCCGAGCCGCTCGCGCAAGCTGCGGAGCTTCCTCGACAGCTGATGCCGGGCAAGATAACAATTTAAGGGGCGCTGCGGCGCCCTTTTTCGTTCAGGGATTGTCTCGCCGGACGGTGCGGTTGTTGTTGCAGCATACCGGCTGTGGGAGGATAATCGGGTGTCGGATGCATTTTCTGGGCGACAAACCCGGATGCCCGCCCCGGCGGTGACGCCGCGCTCCGAGGCCTCCGGAGGGAGGTGTGCATGACAACCTATATCGTGCTGATCAACTGGACCGAGCAGGGCGCCAGAAATGTGCGCGAGTCGCCGAAGCGGCTCGATGCCGCCAAGAAGCTGCTGGGAGACATGGGCGGCTCGTTCAAGGCTTTTTATCTCACCATGGGCGAATGCGACATGGTGGCGGTCGTCGAAGCGCCCGACGATGCGGTGCTCGCTCGTTTCTCGCTGATGCTGGCGTCAGGCGGCAACGTGAGGACGCGGACGCTCAAGGCCTTCCCGGAATTGGCGTATCGCGAAATCATCGCCTCGCTCGGCTGAGGCGTGCGCGGCCATAGACCCGCGCAAGCTGACGGACATCGGACGGTCAGGCGCCGCTCGACGGCGCCCGGCCGGCCAGTCTGGCCCGAAGTGGCTTGCCCGAAATGTTGCGGGGCGAAGGTATTTCCCAGATAGTCAGCACAGCATTTCAACGCGCGTCTCGAGACACATGCCCAAGCCTCTGCTGACCATCTGGTACAATACCCGTTGTCCGGTTTGCGATGCCGGCATCGTCAGGCAGAAGCGGCGGCTGGTCGAGGCGATCAAGGCCGGGCGGATCGCGTTTCGCGACATCAATGCCGAACCGGCGGCGCTGGCCGGATACGGCGTGTCGCTGGAGGACATCCGCCGCCGGCTGCACGCAACCGATGCGGACGGCAAGCTGCTGGTCGGCGCCGACGTCGCAATTGCCGTCTGGCTGAGAACGCCGGGCGAGGGCTGGCTGGCAGCGCTGTTCGGCAACCGCGCCGCGCTGCCATTGACGCGCTATGCCTATGATCGCTTCGCCGATCTTCTCTATGCCTGGAACCGGCGCAAGGGCCGCTGGTAGGCGGTATTAGCCAAGCTCGGTGACGAAATCAATCTGGTGGCACCGTTCTCAGATACATCGTAAGATATATCTTGACTCAACGGCCTCAGTCGCATATTTGAGATATATCGTAAGACATAACTCAAGGAGCAGGCAATGCACGGACATCATCATTTCGGCGAGCATGCCGAGCGCGTTTTCGTGCATATGGCCGGCAAGTTCGGCGGTCGTGGCGGCGGCTTCGGCCCATTCGGCCACGGCATGAGGGGCGGCGGGCGCGGCGGGCCGGGCGACATGTTCCGGGCCGGGCGTATGCTGGCCGACGGCGATCTCAAGCTGATCACGCTGTCGCTGCTGGCCGAGGCGCCGCGCCACGGCTATGACATCATCAAGGCGCTGGAGGAACGCACGAGCGGCGTCTACAGCCCGAGCCCCGGCGTGGTCTATCCGACGCTGACCTTCCTGGAAGAGGCCGGCTATGCCGTCTCGTCGGCGGAAGGCAACAAGAAGGTGTTTTCGATTACCGAGGCAGGGCAGGCGCATCTCAATGACAATCGCGAGATGGTCGACCATGTGCTCGATCATCTCGAGCGTTTCGGCCGCAAAATGGCAAAGGCGCGTGACTGGTTCGGCTGGAACGACCATGGCGAGGATAGCGGACGTCGCGGCCGCGGCGGTTCGGAAAAGCGCGACGAATTCCGCACCGTGCGCCAGCGGCTACGCGCAGCCCTCGGCGACATTGTCGACGCGCCCGCTGAAAAACAGGCCGAGGCGATCGCGATATTGAAAGGGGCGGCCGAAGCCCTCGAAGCGCTGTCGCGCGACTGACTTCCAGGCCGGATGCGGCCCTTGCCCGTTTGCCTAAGGATCGCTAGTGAAATCATCCTGCACCACGCTATGTGATGCAGGATGATAGCCGTTGGAGGGCGCGCCCATGTCTTTTCTGAAACGTCTTTTCGGCGGTGGCGGCGGTGACGCGGGCGAGCCAAAGAGTGCTGCACCGGCAAAGCAGATCGAGCACAAGGGATTTTTGATCAGCGCCACGCCGTACAAGGCGGAAGGCCAATACCAGACCTGCGGCGTGGTTTCCAAGGAGATCGACGGCGTGATGAAGGAGCACAAATTCATCCGCGCCGATCGTTTTGCCGGGCTCGACGACGCTGTCGACATCTCGATCAAAAAGGGCATTCAGCTGGTCGACGAACAGGGCGAGAAGATGTTCGGGTGAGACCCGATCGGTCTCCGGCGTATCTTGAAACGAACAAGGCAAGCGCCCTGTCAGGCGCCTGCCTTTGATTTCAAGTTGCCGACGGCTGGCGGCCTACGCCGCCGCAGCCTGTTTGCTTACGGTCGATGTCACCAAGGCATCCACCTTGGCTGATGCCTTGGCCAGAGCGGCAGTGACCGCATCCGGCCCCATGCCGACGCCTTCGATGCGGATGACTTCGACGTCGGTCATGCCGATGAAGCCAAGCACGCTGCGCAGGTAAGGGATGGCGTGGTCCATCTGCACGGCAGCGCCTTCCGAATAGATGCCGCCCGAGGCGAGGACGATGTAGACCTTCTTGCCGGTGACGAGGCCCTTCGGGCCATTCTCGCCATAAGAGAAAGTCTTGCCGGTGCGGGAGACGTGGTCGACCCAGGATTTCAGCGTCGATGAGATGCCGAAATTGATGAATCCGGTGGCCAGGATGATGGTGTCGGCCGCAAACAGCTCATCGAGCACGCCGTCGGAAACGCCGACGACCTCGGCCTGGCGCTGGGTGCGGGCCTCGGCGGGCGTATAGATGCCGGTCGAATAGTCCGGATCGATGTGCGGCAGCGGGTTTGCGACGAGATCGCGTGCGACGAGCTTGGCCGAAGGATCGGCGGCGAGCAGCTTTTCTGCAAGTTCAGTGGCGATGCGGGTCGAATGCGAGGCATTGCCGCGCGGACTGGATGTGACGAGAAGGATGGACATGGCGGGTCTCCAGGGTTGGCTGAACTGTCCCGACCTATATGGGCGAGCTGACCCATTTGAAAAACCGGTATATTTTATGTATGTTCCATCCAAATAGTGGATAGAACGATGCAGCCAAACCCGACGCTCGATCAGCTTCAGATCCTTGTCACCGTCGCCGACACCGGCAGCTTCTCCGCCGCCGGCCGCAAGCTCAACCGAGCGCAGTCGGTCATCAGCTACGCCATCGCCAATCTCGAGGCGCAGCTTGGGCTGAAACTGTTCGAGCGCGAGGGCACGCGCGAGCCGCATCTGACCGATGTCGGCCGGGCGACGCTGGAAGATGCGCGGCGCATGGTCGGCGTATTGCAGCGCATCCGCTCTCGCGTCGACAGCCACAAGCAGGGCTTGGAGGCTGAAGTCGCGCTGTCGGTCGATGCGACGCTGCCTTCCACCGTGCTGGTGCGCGTGTTGAAGGCGTTCGAGGCGCAATTTCCAACCGTGATGCTGCGCCTGCATATCGGCACGCTCGGGCTGATCCCCGATCATGTCGTCAATGGACATGCCGATCTCGGTATTGGCGGCCTGCTGGGCGAGGTCGACGCGCATCTTGTGCGTATTGGCTTCATGTCGATGGTCCCGGCGGCCGCGCCAAGCCATCCGCTGGCGCTGCTTCCCAAGCCGGTGCCGCTGGAGGAGGTGCGCGAACACATCCAACTTGTCGTCAGCGACCAGTCCGAGCGCACCAAAGGGCGCGACTACGGCGTCTATGCCTACCGCACCTGGCGACTTACGGATATGCGAACCAAGCATGCGCTGATGCGCGAAGGGTTGGGCTGGGGCGGACTGCCGCGATGGTTGATTGCTGACGATGTGGCCAACGGCCGGCTGGTGGAACTCGATCTGGAGCCGTATCGCGAAGTCCGCGCGCCGCTTTATGCCATGCACCGCGCCGACCGTAGCCCGAAGCCGGCTGCGGCCTGGCTGATCGACCAGTTCAAGCGCCAGCTTGGCTGTTTCAACGAGTTCGAGCCGAACCAGGGGCCTGGGGCGACAGACCATCAATCAGCGCCATGAGAACGGCACGGTAGTCCTCGGTCGAAGCGCCTGCTTCGATGGCGAGCGCCGCGCGGTCGAAGGCGGCGGCAAGCAGCGCGGTCAGCGCTTCCACCGGCAATCTCATCATGGACTGCGAGCGCATCGCGGCAACCAGGCCTTCGCGCAACGAGCGGTTGCCGTGGCGGTCGTCGATCTCGTCCATGGCTGCGCGGCCGAGCACGGCCGGCCCGTCGAGCAACAGCAGCCGGGTGCGGCCGGGTGCGCGCATGGCGGCAAGATAGGCATCCGAGCCGGCGATCAGCGCATCGCGGGCAAACAGCGAGGGCGGCGAGGCGCGCTCGATCTCTTCCGCCACAGCCGCCGCCTCCTGCTCGACCGCTGCGGCGAACAGCGCCTGCTTGTCGGCAAAGTGATGATAGAGCGCGCCGCGGGTGACGCCGGCCGCAGCCACGATCTCTGGCGTGCCGGTCTCCGCATAGGACTTCTCGGTGAACAGTTTTCGCGCCGCTGATACCAGGTCGGCGCGCGTCGCTTCGGTGCGATCGCGGTTGGAGCGGCGCGCAGTTCTTTGTTGCATACATTCAGCCTGTATGTTAATGCATATTTGCATGCAGACTGTATGTTATTTGACGGGAGAAGGAAAGATGAAGACGACAAGCTATTATCCGGTGCTGATGACCGGCGACGTTGCCGGCACGAAGGCCTTCTATGTCGCGCATTTCAGCTTCAAGCCGCTGTTCGAGAGCGACTGGTACGTGCATCTGCAATCAACCGAGGATCGCCGCGTCAATCTCGGCATCGTCCACGGCGATCATGAAACCATTCCTGAGGAAGGGCGCGGCCGTACCTCCGGCCTGCTGATCAATTTCGAGGTCAAGAACCCGGATGCGGTCTATGAGCGGGTCATCGCCGCCGGCCTGCCGATCCTGCGAACGCTCCGCGACGAAGCCTTCGGCCAGCGCCATTTCATCACAAAAGACCCCAATGGCGTGCTGATCGACGTGATCAAGCCGATCCCGCCGAGCGCTGAGTTTCTGGAGCAGTTTGTTGAAGGCGCGGCGGCCTGAGCGGGATAGCGGCTGGCAGGAATTGTCTGTAGATATCACCTGAAGCCTTCAGCCGCGTGGCCGGTCATGTCTTTGCGGTCTATGCTGAGCTCATCAGCCTGGGCCCATTCCATGCGTGAAATCTGCCTTGTCCGCGCACCCTCCAACCTTGGCCTGCGTCCGCTGAGGCCAGGTCATATTCCGGGCACGTGGCGTGCGCCGCAGGCGTTGACCGAAGCCGGCCTGATCGAGACGCTTTCGCCCCTCAAAGTGGTTGATCTTGATCGGCCCGCCTATAACACGGAGCCGCAGCCGGGCACCCGGCTGCGCAACGGCAATGCGATACGCAGCTTCAATCTCGGACTCGCCGAAGTGGTTGCCGGCGCGCTGAGACGAGGCGAGTTCCCGCTGGTCGTCGGCGGCGACTGCGCGGTCCTGCTTGGCGCGCTGGCTGGCGCACGGCGATCTGGTCCCCTGGCACTGGTCCATGTCGACGGCCACAGCGATTTCCGCCATCCGGGCAATTACGACGTCGATGCTTCACTCGGCTCGGCCGCCGGCATGGACCTTGCGCTCGCCACCGGACGTGGTGAGCCGTTGCTGACCGACTGGCCTGAGATCGCGAGCCCGCTTGTTGCGGACGAACAGGTGGTTCAGATCGGCGAACGCGAGAACCGCAACCCCGACTTCGCCTGGCCCGACATCACTTCGACCGCGATGACGCTGATCGATGTCTTTGCCGCGCGGGAGCTCGGCGCGGCAAAGGTCCTGGAAAAGACCTGGACCACGCTGGCGCGAACCGGCTGGCCCTATTGGGTGCATTTCGACGTCGATGCGCTCGATCAGACGGTGATGCCGGCGGTGGATTCACCGGGCAGTCCCGGCATCGATCCCGACGATCTCGTCGCCATCCTCGCGGCGTTGGTGGCGGATCCGCGCTGCACTGGAATGGACATGACGATTTTCGATCCGGACCTCGATCCGACCGGCGAGCTGGCGGTGCTGCTGGTTTCGCTGCTTGGCCAGATGTTTGCGCCGCGATAGTTGTCAGGCCCGCGCCACCGGCATCACCGTGACCTGAGTAATGCCGGAGCGGCGCACCACCGTGCACAGCGTCTCGCGGCCGATGCGCTCGGCGTCGAGCAAGCGCACCAGATCGTCGACGCCGGTGACCGGGCGGCCGTCGATGGCGGCGATGATGTCGCCCTCTTTCAGGCCTGCTCTGGCGGCCGGGCTGTTCGCCTCGACACTGCGCAGGCGCACCGCTGTGCTGCTCGACACTTGCGACAAAAGGGCGGCGCGACGCGGCAGGGTTGTCGTGTCGGCCGAGACACCGATGAAGGCGCGGCGGACGCGGCCGAAGCGGATGATCTCGGAAATGACGAAATTGGCGGTGTTGGAGGCAACCGCGAAGGCAATGCCTTGCGCGCCATGGATCATGGCTGTGTTGACGCCGATAACCTCGCCCGCCGACGACACCAGCGGTCCGCCGGAATTGCCGGGGTTGAGCGCTGCGTCGGTCTGGATGACATCGTCTATCAGCCGGCCGGTGGAAGCACGCATCGAGCGGCCGAGCGCCGAGACGACACCTGATGTGACGGTCCATTCGAAGCCGAGCGGGTTGCCGATGGCAATGGCGATCTGGCCGCGCCGCAGGCGCTTGGAATCGCCGAGCGGCGCAATATCGGCAAAGCTACCGTCGGCACGCACCAGCGCGATGTCGGTGTCGGGGTCGCGGCCGAGAACGCGGCCTTCTCTGGAGACGCCGTCCGGCATGGTGACGCGGACGCTGCGGGCATCGCCAACGACGTGGAAATTGGTGACGACCAGCCCATCCGGTGTGATGACGAAGCCGGAGCCCAGGCCGCCGGCACCACCGATGCGCTCGATGCGGCAGACGGCGGGACCGATGCGGTCCACGGCATCAGCGACCGTTGCCGAATAATCGTCGAGCAGCGCATCGTCGAACTGCAATTGCTGGGCGGGGAGGGACATGGCAGGGCTCCGTGTCTTTAGAGCAAGATGAAGGATGCCTATATGTGCGGAGCGGCCGGATCGGCCGCGACCTGACCAGATGGCCAGTCCAACGCCCAACTAGCCGTCAGGCGAGTACCCGCCAACGCGCTGCCGAGCGATATCTGGGGTAGAGCGACGAGCGTCCATTGGACGCTCAAAGTGCGCTCTAAGACTTTGAGTTCTCGCACCGTGTTTTCCGAAAATCGATGCCCGATTTTCGGGCCGAGGCGAAAAAGACCCAGGAGACCGACATGAGCGACTTCAATCTAAGTGCATTTTCCAACGCCATCGCCGATATCGCCGCCGCAGCGGCGCCGGCGACGGCGAGCTTTGCCACGCATCAGCATCGCACCGCGACCGCCTTCCATTGGCGCGACGGCTATTTTGTCGCTGCCGAGGAGGCGGTGGAGGCCGGCGAGGAGATCGAGCTGACGCTTTCTTCGGGCGACAAGGTGAAGGCTGAGCTGGTCGGCCGCGATCCATCCACCGGGACCGCCCTTCTGAAGCCGACCGGCGCGCCGGACGTGCCGCCGCTGACCAAGGCAGGCACGGCGCGGCCGGGCCATCTGGCCATTGCCGTCGGCAATAGCGACGGTGCGTCGCTCGCTGCATTCGGAACGGTTGGTGAGGTCGGTCCGGCCTGGCGCTCGATGCGCGGCGGCACGATCGACCGGCGCATCAATCTGGCCGTCAATGCCGGTGGCCGTTTCGAGGGCGGCCCGGTGCTCGACGCCAAGGGCGCACTGATCGGCATGCTGCTGTTCGGGCCGCGCCGGCGGGCGCTGGTTATGCCTTACGAGACGATCGAACGGGCGGTGGCGACGCTGCGCGAGAAGGGCCATGTCGCGCGCGGCTATCTCGGCGCCGGCCTGCACCCGATCCGCAACGGCGACACGCATGGCGCGATGGTGATGAGCCTCGACGACAATGGCCCGGCGAAGGCGGCCGGCCTGCACCTTGGCGACATCATCGCGTCGTGGAACGGCGAGGCCGTGCACGGCCCGCGCGAGCTGATCCGCAGGCTCGGGCCGGACAGCGCCGGCGCGTCGGTGACGCTCGGCGTGGTGCGCGGCGGCGAACGGCGCGACGTCGTGCTGACCATCGGCGAAAAGCCGCTAAACTGAGAAGATCGATGGCAAGTCACAGGATCACGGGGCGGCGGCTGACGGTGCTGATCGCGCTCGATGACGTCGTGCGCGCCGAGCACCTGTCCACCGCTCTTGCCGCGACCGGCGATCTGCTGCCGATTGTGGCCGGTAGCACCAATAGCGCCGACAGAGCGGATGTCGCGATCGTCGATGGCGTTTACCTGGAAAGAGGGGGCGTGGAAGGCGGGCCCAGCGATCCCGCGATACCTCGGGTGCTCCTGTCGCAACGAGCGAGCCGGCAGCGGCCGGCCGATACCGTGTTTGCCGTGCTGCCGCCGGCAGTGGACGATCTGCTGATCGCTGCCGCCGCGCGACTGGCGGCGGCTGGCTATCGGATCTCGGGCGAGGGCCGCCCCTTGTCCGATCGACATGACGATTTCGCCTTCCATGACGACGATCTCTCCGACGAGGAGCCGGTCGGCGACAGCGCCAGCCGGCCGGTGCTGTCGCCGCGCGAGAGCGAAGTGCTGGCGCTTTTGGCCGAAGGCGCGCCCAACAAGGTGATCGCGCGGCGCCTGAACATTTCCGTGCATACGGCGAAGTTCCACGTCGCGGCGATTCTGATCAAGCTAGGTGCGGCCAACCGCACCGACGCCATCGCCATCGCCATGCGACAAGGCCTGGTGCTGGTTTAGTGAATGACGTCCCAAGGCAGGATGTCGGGCGACCATTGTCAAAGTTTGCGCCGCCCCTCATCCGCCTGCCGGCACCTTCTCCCCGTATAGTAACGGGGAGAAGGAAGCTGAACGCAGTCACGGCTCAATTCTTGCGACGTTGCCAGTTGGCGAAAGCTGCGATGAAGGCGTCCTTCTCCCCGTCTCTATTCGGGGAGAAGTGCCCGGCAGGGCGATGAGGGGGCAGCGCAACGCCGCGAGAATCCTCCGCAGCGTCACCACCTCTCGATGCTCCCCGCTCTTGTGTCGGGCGACGGCACGCGGCAAGGATTGTGCAAAGAGGCCGGCACAGGAAAGGCGCAAGACATGTCGCTCAAGGGAAAGACGCTGTTCATCTCCGGCGGGTCGCGCGGCATCGGGCTGGCGATCGCGCTGCGCGCCGCGCGCGACGGCGCCAATGTGACCATCGCGGCCAAGACCGCCGAGCCCCACCCGAAGCTGCCGGGCACGATCTATACGGCGGCTGAGGAGATCGAGCAGGCCGGCGGCAAGGCATTGCCGATGCTGTGCGACATACGCGAGGAGGGGCAGGTGGCCGAGGCGGTCGCCAGAACCGTCGAAAAATTCGGCGGCATCGACATCTGCATCAACAATGCCAGCGCCATCCAACTCACCGGCACGCTGGAAACCGACATGAAGCGCTACGACCTGATGCACCAGATCAACACACGCGGCACGTTCCTGGTTTCCAAAATGTGCATTCCGCACCTGAAGTTGGCCGACAATCCTCACATCTTGAATCTGGCGCCACCACTCGACATGAAGGCCAAATGGTTCAAGAATCATGTCGCCTATACGATGGCCAAATTCGGCATGTCGATGTGCACGCTGGGCATGAGCGCGGAGTTCGCCAGGGACGGCATCGCCGTCAATTCGCTGTGGCCGATCTCGACGATCGATACGGCAGCGGTGCGCAATCTTCTGGGCGGGGCGACAGTGGCGGCGATGAGCCGTTCGCCCGATATCATGGCCGATGCCGCGCATGCGATCCTGCTCAGGCCGTCGCGCGAAGCGACCGGCAATTTCTACATCGACGAGGAGGTGCTGCGCGCCGAGGGCGTCAGCGATTTTTCGATCTATGCGCCTGACGCGACAGGTCCGCTTGCCGGCGATTTCTTCGTGCCGGACGAGGTGTTTGCGAATTCGAAAACCAACGTGAAAAATATCTACTGACTGGCACCGGCATAGCCCTCATTTCCCAACCGAAGCCGGAAACAAAAACCCCGCCGGCGAGGGGGTACCGGCGGGGCTCATGTGTCCCGCTGGAGTCGGGACAGGGCAGGGAAGCCCTAGCCAGAATCTGGGGTGGACGACCTCGCGATTCAATGCCTGGTTAAAATCGCGACTTACATTCTCCTTCAACCTCGGCTGATTGCCGGAAATTGCCCAACCCGGAGAAACCGGGGTGGGCTATATCTTCCCGCATAGATTCCAGAAACCAGTTCAGGTTTCTGAAACTGCGAGTTAATTCGCGCTGGCGACCGGCGCCACCAGCGAGGTGATGCGGCGGATGGCGACGCGACGGTTCTCGCGCTCCGGCTCCGATGTGTCGACCTTGAGATACTCCTCGCCATAGCCCTGTGTCGTCAGGTTCTCCGGCGGGATGCTGAAGGCATTGCTCAGGGCTTCGGCGACCGCCTCCGCGCGACGATCGGACAAAGCGAGGTTCGCCTCCGGCTTGCCGACGGCATCGGTATGGCCTTCGATCAGGAAGGTTTCCGCCGGGTTCTTCTCGAGCAGCTTCTCCATGGCGCTGGCGACGCCTTCCAGTTTCTGCACCTCGGTTTCGGGGATCGAGGCTGAACCGAATTCGAAGTTCAGCGTGTCGAGGTCGATGCGGCGGGCGATGTCGCGCACGCGGGCCGAGCGCTTGACCTCGTCGATCGAGTAGAGACGCTGCACCCTCTCCACCGGCGGCTGTTCAAGGAAGGCATAGTAGTCGTCCGGATCCTCGACCTCCTCGGAATCCAGAATGTACTCCTCGCGCGGAATGTCGATCCGAATCGGCGGCAGGTCGTCGCCTGGATCGCGCCAGTCGCCATCGTCCTCATAGTGCCGCTCGTCAACATAGCTCAGCACATATTCGCGTCCGTCGGGCGCGATGCGTGAACGCTGGACGACATCACCGTAGCGGTTGCGGATGGTGACGATCTGGATACCATTGTCACGCTCGACGATTTCCCGGGTGCGATTGCTCGACAACTCCTCATAGTAGACGTTCCGCGCGCCACGCCGCATGCGCGGCGCATCGTCGCTTTCCACGATCGTCTGGTTGTTGAACTGGAGGATAACACGGTCGCCGAGTTCCCTGACGACGTCGACCCCGCGCGGGCGTTCACGACGGCGGCGAACGTTTTCCTCGTCGGGCGCACGCTCAACGCGTCTGCCCTTTTCCTCCGTCGCCCGAACCATCCTCTCAAGCTTGATCGCCTGCTGGGCCGCCCTGTCGTCGGTGGGCGGCGGTCCCTGATCGACCGGCGCCGGCCTCGGGGCTTCCGCCTGTTCGCCGTTCTGCTGCGTCGGCTGTCCACCCGCGTCCTGGCCGCCGGTCTCTTGCGCGTTGTCCCTGCCGCCCCTGCGCTTGCGCACGGCATCCTTCTGGCTGTCGAACACGGGAGCCTCGCCTTGGGCCGGACCTTCACCTTCGGCGGGCGCGGCCTGCTCGCGCTCGGCGGGCTGCTCGCCGGTTGAGGGCTGCTCGCCTGTCACCGGCTGTTCGTCGATAGGCTTCTTGCGACGGTCCTTAGCCTGATCCCGGGGCTTTTCGCCCTCGGCGGGAGCCGTTTGCTGGTCGGTCGGAAGCGGCTCGTCCTGCTCGCCGGCTTCCTTCCTGGCTGGCTGTTCGGATGGTGCGGCTTCGATCTGCTGATCCTGCTCCCGCTTCTTCCTGCGCGGCGTGACCTGCTCGTTGTCATTTGCAGGCGCGGCGTTTTCGCGAGGCGCAGCCTGCTCGGCTTCCTGCTGCTGTTGCCGGTCGCGCTTCTTTCTGCGCGGTTCTGGCTGTTCGTCGCTGGCAGGCGCCGCCTGCTCGGCGGGCTTTTCGGCAGGTGCTGCTTCCTCCTGCTGTTGCCGGTCACGCTTCTTCCTGCGCGGCTCGGGCTGTTCGTCGCTCGCAGGTGCCGCCTGCTCAGCGGGCCGTTCGGCCGGTGCGGCTTCCTCCTGCTGTTGCCGGTCACGCTTCTTTCTGCGCGGCTCGGGCTGTTCGTCGCTGGCAGGTGCGGCCTGCTCGGCGGGCCGTTCGGCCGGTGCGGCTTCCTCCTGCTGTTGCCGGTCACGCTTCTTCCTGCGCGGCTCGGGCTGTTCGTCGCTCGCAGGTGCGGCCCGCTCGGCGGGTGCGGCTTCCTCTTGCTGTTGCTGCTCGCGCTTCTTCCTGCGCTGACCGCCCTGCTGCTCCTCGCCGGAAGGCGCGGCCTGTTCCTCGCGCTTCTTGCGAGGCTTCTGCTCCGGTTCCGCCTGCGGTGCGCAGCCTTCCGCCGACTCGCCTTCGGGGCAATTCGATTGCACGGGGATCAACGGCGTGGCGGTACTCTGCGGTGGGTCGAACGCGGCGCTGCCCTGCAACGGGAATGCGCCCAACGGCGCGGACGCCATCAGCAGGCCAAGTGCCGTGCCTGCCAGAATCCGTGGTTGGCGTTTCATTAAAAATCCTCCTTTGGCGTCCCATCCCGGCCCAAACTGTTCATCAACCGGATTGGTTCCGGTTAGCGGGCATTAACGGCTACGAAGGGCAATTGGCCGGCGTTTTGAAGGCGACTTCGTGTTATTCCTATGGTGCCGGCCTATGGGGCTGGCCGGGCCTGCGTCTGTTGCGGTGCTTGACCTTCACCCGGCCAGGGGCCACATCCCGTCGATGGAAACGCCGTTCTGGAAAATCAAGACGCTCGAGGCGATGACCCCGGCCGAGTGGGAATCGCTTTGCGACGGCTGCGGCAAATGCTGCCTGTCGAAACTCGAGGACGAAGACACCGGCGCGATTTACTGGACGAGCGTCGGCTGCCGGCTGTTCGACGCCGAAACCTGTCGCTGTTCCGATTATGCCAACCGGTTGGCGCGCGTCCCGGACTGCGTCGGTCTGACGCCGCAGAATGTGCGCACCATCAGTTGGCTGCCCAAAACCTGCGCCTACCGGCTGGTCGCCGAGGGCCACGATCTCTACTGGTGGCACAGGCTGGTGTCAGGCAGTGCCGAGACGGTGCATGAGGCCGGCATCTCCATGCGGGGCCGGGTCAGCGCCAGCGAGACCGATCTTGCCGAGCCCGACGACTATTTCGAGCACATGCTGGACGACGAGCCCTAGCGACGGGCCTTCAGGACCCGGAACCGGCTGCCCGACAGCGCGTTTTCTATCCAATGGTTCAGAACCGACCGGATTGTTCAGAACCGGAAGCCGAGAAGACTGCGCAATTGCTTGTTGCTACATGAACCGGAAATGAACGGCCGGTTCGTAGAAAGTTCGGATACGCAAGCGCATTCTCCTCGTCATCGGTAAGACATATTGGTTCGATCAAAGGCGGGCGGAAGCCCTGAACAAGGAGAGAAGACATGTTCAACACGATCAAGACGGCGGCCCTTTCGGCGCTTATCGGCCTCGGCACGCTTGCCGCCATTCCCGCCACAGCCCATGCAGACAGCATCTACCTCGGCTTCGGCAACGATGACGATCCGCGCGTCGGCGTCTATTCCGGCGATGATGACGATGGTTACTACCGCGAACGCCGCCGCGAACGCGACTGGCGCCGGTCCTGCTCGCCAAACCGTGCTCTCGGCAAGGCAGAGCGCATGGGTCTGCGCCGTGCCCGTATCATCGACGTCGGCCGCCGCACCGTGAAAGTAGCGGGCCGCCAGTATGGCGACCGCGTCGTGGTCGTGTTCGCCAATGAGCGCGGCTGCCCGGTCCTCTACCGGTAAGCGTTCGCACGTTGCCTACCGGCACGGCCTGTCTGGCAGTATGACCTTCTGCGAAGGTCAGCTTTAGGGACACGACCTTCGCAGAAGGTCGGTCTGGAGTAGAGCCCCCGAGATAGAAGGGTGCGGCTCGAAAAAACCCCGGAGGACCAGTCCTCGGGGGTTTTTTAATGCAGCAAAGTCAATGTTGCCGGTTACCCGCGCTTCAGCGGGCGGTCACTTCAACTCGAAAGTGACTGTGACCTGCACCGTGTAGGAATTCTCGCCAGCCTGCACCGGAACCGATTCGCGGGCCGCATCAAAGGCCTTGGCGGTCATCGGTATCGGCGGCGGCGCGACGTTCTGGTCGGTGATTTCCAGCACCCGCCCGATGCTGACGCCGGCGGCTTCGGCCAGCGTCCTGGCCTTGGCCATTGCGTCGGCGACCGCCTTCTTGCGGGCTTCGGTGACAGTTGCCGTTGGATCCTCGTTGGAGAACGAGATGCCGCCGCCCTGGTTGACGCCGAGCGATACCGCCTTGTCGAGAATCTCGCCTGTCTTGTCGATGTCGCGGATGCGCACCGAAAGCGTGTTGGTCACCTGGTAGGCGATGAGTTCGGCTTCCTGGCTGCCGTCCGGCTTGTTGGTATAATTGTAGCGCGGGCTGATCTGGATGCCGGCTGTCTGCAGGTCGCGCTCCTTGATGCCGGCCGACTTCATTGCGGCGATCACCGAGGCCATGGCGTCGTTGTTGGCATCGAGCGCGGCACGCGCGGTCTTGGCCTCGCGCATGACGCTGAGCGTCAGCAGCGCCAGATCGGGGGCCGCGGTCGCTTCGCCTTCGCCAGTGACGACGATGCGGGGCGGCGGCGGCGAATCGGCCGCGCCGGCCATCGCCGGAAAAGCGATTGCGGCGGCGAGCGCCAACGGCAAAAGATGTCTGGTCATAAAAATCTCCTCGGTCTGCGATCCAGTCGCGCTTGTCGACTACCGCATCGGCATAAAAATCGGAATCGATTTTCGGGAAGCTCGATGCGTAGATTCAAAGCGGTAGAGCGTATTTTGTATTTTGCGCGTCTAAGTGGACGCACCTCGCTCTAATGTCTGAATATGGGCTGATTTGGACGATTTCGGCCAGCCCATCCGGAAAGCCTTGTGCGGTTCGGGGAAAAACATTAATCCAGCCGCGTGTGGGGCCTGTAGCTCAATGGTTAGAGCCGGCGGCTCATAACCGCTTGGTTGGGGGTTCGAGTCCCTCCGGGCCCACCATAACCTTTGATTTAATTGATAAAAAGTGCCCTCGGCCCAAAACGTTTTGGGCCCATTATGGGCCCAAGACAAGGCCGTGGCCCCGGTTTGTTCCGACTCGATTTGGTTATTTGACAATGCGGAGGTTTGTCCGCCGCTTCATGGCGTCGCGTTTGGCCTCGCGCTCGTTGATGGCACGAGCAATATCAACCGCGATCCGCTTCTTATTGGCCTCGCGGACATACTCATCCGTCACGGCCATTGAGGAATGGCCCATCGCCTCCATAATGGCCCGCGCTTGGATGTTGCATTCAGCGAGGTAGGTGCCGAAGGTGCGGCGCAGGCCATGGAGCGTGTAGCCGCTAGGAATTCCCGCCTGCCGGGTCCAGTGCTGCATCATGCCGGTCAGGCTCTTTTCCGAGAACGACCTGCCATACGCGTTTTTCAAGACGGTACCGCCCTTCGAACGATCGAGCGGTTCTAGAGCTGCTGCCAGCTTGTCCACGACCGGAATGAACATCTCCCGCCCGCCATGGCGATTGCGATTCTTCTTCTGGCGGAAATCGAAGGCCTCGATCAACTCCAGCAAGCCATCGAACAGTTCGATCTCCTCGGTCACAAGATCGTCCCAATCGAGGGCGGCGATATCGCCACGCCGGTTCCCGAGCCAGAAGCCAAGCGCGTAGCAGGTGCGCGCGGCTGTGCCCACAGGGTGTCGCTCTTCGAACTTTTCCCGGATTGCGATCGGCCAGGCCGGGTTCTTGGTCGATTTGGGTATACGCACACGGATGGATAGCGAGGGATCATCCTGCGGTTTGATCCATTTCTCGACGTCGGTCGCGACCCACAGGAGCTTCTTGATGGCGACCAACATGTGTTTTGCCACAGTCCGATTTGTCGCGAAGACGCCCTCGATAATCGTCCGCAGCCGATCCGCGTCCAGGTGGTGGACCGGAGTATCGCGCCAGGTAAGCGGATAGCCGGAATCGACCTGCAAGTTAAGAAAGCGTTCAATTAGCCGCGCATTCTTTTTCTGCGTCGCTTCATCAAAATCCAGCCATTCCATCGTCGTTTCAAGCCGGCGCGCGGCATGGCCAAAGGTTTTTGGCAGTGCCCGACCGGGCAAATCGACGATAACTGCCTTCCTGCCTTGACCCTGCGTGGCCTTCTCATAAGCCGCCTCGAACTCGGGATCGCCTGGCTTACCGGGAAGGCGGATTTCGGGCATGCCTTTTGCGCGGTAACGATAAGCTACCTTGCCGTTCTTGAGACGCGAAGAGACCCCAGGGTAGCGCGCATCCTTGAAGGGCCTAGCCATCAAACGCTCCTTCCAGACTTCTGCCGCCGGTTCTCGACGCGCGGGGAGTTCTCCAGCATGGCCTGTAGCGAAAGGGTTTTGCTTTCGATGGCAACGCGCAGGAGCACAGGGTAAGGGAAGCCTCTGCCTTGCTCTATGCCTTCGAACGTGCGTTTCGGTATTCCCAGCACCTTAGCTGCGGCTTCGGCAGTGAATCCCCCCTTGGCTCGCCAGGCTTTCACTTCTTGGGCAATCTTCTCATTCTCGTTCACGTCACGCCTTCCTAGCAGTCACCAGTCTACTACGCCTATAGCGTATTCACAATGAACGTAGTGCTATCTTTTTTGCCCGTCTCGCCTGCTTCGCTCTAACAGCTCTTGGAGACCGCCGTCTTCGTCCGGCAACGAGGTGAAAGCGATGTCCAGAGCTACACGATCCCAGACGGCGCGGCTGTTGATGCGCTTAGGCTTCGGCATACGCCCATCGGCAACCATTTCGTCGAAAAGCGTCGATCCGATACCGATATAACGAGCTGCGTCCTCACGAGAGAGACCTCGTGGGGGATACGAGAATGCGTCACTCTTCATGGACGCTGCCTCGTCCCCGATACTCCGGGGCGTGTTGGTGTCGAAGTACAAAGCCGCATCTTGGTTGCCATTTCGAAGCGACGAGATCGTGCTTACTTAAATAAGAGGAGCCCCGTTAAGCGGAAGCGGCCTGACTAGGTCCGTTCGGCGCAAACTGGCAGCAACGTGTGAACCGGATGGATCACGGCAGCAGAGCGTTTCTAAGCGGACTCGTGGCACGACCGAGGCTAACCACCTGCGAGTGCCTGGCTGGCCCTCTTGCGCAGCCTCGCTCAGTGTCGAACTCGGCACCGTTATCCCGAGGGCTGTCGAAAACCGCCGTCACAGAGTTGGCTCTCTTAGGTGCTGAAACGGATATTTCTAATCTGTCGGGTTTAACTCATCCCTCAAACTTTAGATGGACCAATGCAATTTCGGCTCCTCGATCGAAGTCGACGATCGCGCCGCACAGCGATTGGCAGCTTTGCGCCAAAATTAAAACCATCCCTGACGTGATTACTGATCGCGGGCCTTCTCGGCGCAGTGGTAACGCTAGCATTCTCATTCTGGGAAGCGAGAGTGAACCGTCGTGCCACATCAGCCGCTATCTATCTTGCGGTCGTTCTATCGATGCGGGAAGAGTAGAAGGCCTCTGACAAAGCCTCTCCTGATGAGCAAGAGGATCATTTAGCGGAGGTCCTGAACCTCACCGCGATCGCCTGTGGGATCGCGGCTGACGGGATCCTTGCCGGTAGAAGCACGAGCATACTTTTAGAGAGCGAACGCTACCGCGCACGACGTTTACGACAGCGGGCCAAGGAACGCTCCGCTGACAGCCCTCGTGGCCATGCATAATCCCCGAGGTTGAGATCACCGTCGCCCTTTCCCTTAAGGGTCCAATCCAAGCCTTCGGCGGCCTCAGTGTTCGAGCGCTACCAAGCTATTGTCTTTCCGGGGCTCTAAGCTACAAGTCGCCGCAGAACAGGCTCAACCCATCATGACGGACTTCTTCATCAGCTATACGCATGCCGATACGGCGTGGGCCGAATGGGTCGGCTACGTGCTCGAGGAGGCGGGATTCACCGTCATCATCCAAGCTTGGGATTTCCGGCCAGGAAGCAACTTTGTGCTGGAGATGCAAATGGCGGCTGCCGAAGCAGACCGCACAATTCTGGTGTTGTCGCCTGATTACCTGAACTCGCAGTTCGCATCTTCGGAATGGGCGGCAGCCTTCACGAGCGATCCTCAAGGACTTAAGCGAAAACTGGTCCCCGTTCAGGTGCGGCTCTGCCAACCGGTCGGGCTGCTGACCTCACTCGTGCAAATCCGCATCGCCGATATAGCCGAGGATGCCGCACGGACAACCTTGCTCGCCGGCATCGACAGCAAGCGCGCGAAACCGGCTACACGGCCGCGTTTTCCGGGCGTCCCCGGCGCCGCACCACACAAGGATTTCCCAGGACCAAGCGATCAGGATTCTACCACTGGGTCGCGTCTGGCGAGTATCATTCCAGCCCTCAAGCGCGCCCCCACCGACGTCGACAAGCGGCGCTTCATCCGCGATTGCTTTGAAACAATCAAAGCACTGTTCGAAACGAACCTGAAACTCGCCCAGCAGGAGCCGCGCATCGAAATGGATTTCCAGTCTGTCGCCGCCGACTTCCGGGCCGAGCTTTTCGTCGACGGCAGCAGCAAGTGTACGTGCAGGGTTTGGATGGGGGGCATGCTCTCGGACAACGGCATTCAGTTCTCCGAAGATCCGCGCATCAATGATAACAGCTTCAATGAGCTCCTAACGGTAGGACACGAAGGCGGCCTCTATCTCGTTGCGACCATGGCGATGGGGATGTCCGAGTTCGAAAAGTCTATCAACGTGAAACGGATGACCGCTAAACAGGCTGCCGACTATCTCTGGCACCGTTTTACGTGGCGGCTGGCGCAATAAAGACGTGGCTTGTCACTGCAGAGTAACGGGGGGCGGGAACGCGAGGGTCGGGTCCAGGGGATCCTCGCCCGGTCTCGGTCGGCTCGATACGACCGAGGCGCGCTCCGCGCGGTTTACCAAAGTGGGACATCAATTATCGACGCCGGTTCTACAAGTTCGTAGCCGAATTGTCGCTTTAGCCGTTTAACGATCTCGTCCTTAGACAACCGGCCCTCTTCGCTGTCAAAGGCCGTGCAGTCCACGTTCCGGCCCTTCTGCCGGGCCTCCTGCGCGGCCTTGTGCCACCGTGACTCATGCAGGAGCGGGCCGACCACTGCGAAGTTCCCCTTATCGCGGTCCATAATGTAAAGGAAGAATCGATGTTCATCGCTCACAGGGCACTCCACCTAAATCGGCCGCCACAGGTTCTGTTGCTTGACGGGGCCCAGTCTACTTACATAAGCAACACGAGGCGAGGCAAAATATCCGGGGCCGTGCGGCTTGGACTCGGGACGCGAGGGTCAGGTCTACTTCCAGCGACGTCCTCTTCGGGCCCATCAGCAGGGAATGGTCGACATCGAGTAATCCAGCGAAGCGGGACGCCACCTATCAGATCGGGCAGCGGTTGGTGATCCGGGATACGGGCGTGCTCCGGTTCGTGGACCTCGTCGAACGGCTCGGCATGGCTCTTATTGCGAAGGTGTAAGGTCAGAATACGTCGACCATGGCACCTTTCGAGCTGGTTTGGATACGGACCCGGCCATCTTTGCGGGTGCTGAGGACGCGCCGGCGCTCCCCGTTCAGCTCGAAACCCCGGCATCGGCTCTGGTACCAGCTCACTGTTTCCTGTGAGGCGTATTCCTTGCCGGAGTCGGAGATCACGACAAAGGCCGGAGAGAGGCCAGTCTCTTTGAACAGACGCTCGCTGCACCCGTTGCGCCTGCCATGGTGGGAGGCAACCAGGATGTCCACTTCACCCATGGCCGTCCGGAAACTCTCGCGCTCCAGCAGCCGCTCCCACCCTGCAACTTCCATGTCGCCGGGAAAGCAAATCGTTACGCCGTGGCTTTCAATGATCGAGACCAGGCTGAGGTTATTCTCATCCTCGAACTCCACCGGATAGCGGTTCCAGAAGCTGCGGATTTTGAAATCGCCATAATCGATGTTGCTGGTGACGGGGCCGGTGTACCTGGTCATCATATCCGCGAGCGCATCAATACCCCTGCCGATGCCGCCGATTTCCTTCAGGTACCGTAGGTTTTCGGCCGAAACCGAGGGGTTTTTCACCAGAGTGCCGATGCTGACAGCCGAGACCAGGTTGTGCAGGTCGCTCGCATGGTCTTCGTCGAAATTGGAAATGATGAGCTTGTCGAGATGGGTGATGCCCCAGCTCGGCAGATAAGCCGACGGCCGCCAGTTGGTGGTCGAGTTGTGGCCGGCATCAATCAGGATGTGCCTGTTGGTACTCGTGACGATGTAGGAACACTGCCCGTGTTCGACGTCAAAAATCCTGAGGTCCATGGCTCAATTGCCCGTGCTCGCGGTATTGCGAGCCGCGGCGCCCTGCTCAAGCTGGATCTTGTCACAGGTCGCGAGCAACGCTGTTGCGTACTGGGTTCCCGCTTCCAAAACCCACCCTTTCGTCACCACAAGGATCCAGATGAGCGTCGCGAACGCGTTCACCGCTATGGCTGACAGCACGGCCGGGCCGAGCGGCGTCAAATTTGCAATAGCGGCTCGCCACTCATGCTTCTGGAGAAGATCGATGAACCTAGGATTGTTGTAGATGATGGCACCTACGAAGGCCAGCAAGGTAAAGATACAGACGGTTATGCCGATCGGCTTGAGTCCCCGAAGGTTGCGGCGAAAGCCGTACTGGGCATTTTCGCGGTTCACCATCGCGAACTCCTTGCCTCTGGCCCGTTCCTTAAGCCAGATCACGGCCGAATCGTAAACGGCATTGGCAGCGCCAGGGTCCGAGGCCTCCTGCGCAGCGGTCGGAAAAGCCGGCAGGTCCGGCACAGCCGAGCCGAGGAACGCGTGATAGCGCTGGCGGGTATGCACATCGAGTTCGCTGGTGTGGCGCAACAGGATCGTTGTTGGCCAGCCACCCCATCGTTTGCGCAGCCCAGGTTCGATGCGTCGTCCCTTGGTTCGCGCCCACGATCCGAGGGCATAGAGCAACCCGCAGGATGTGGCGATCGTGAGAAGCGTTGCCGCGACACTCGATACGATCAGCCAAGGGAACCATGCCATGACCGCCAGTAAGGGCGGAAAGATCGTCAACAAGCCCGGGAACAGCCGGGCTTGGCGACCGTAGCCGTCGAACATCTGCGCAATGTCAGTGGTGAGAGGAATTGCCATGGCTATTCCTCGTATTCGTCGGGATAGGCGGCCGCGGGAACTGCGGTCCATCCCCGGTTGGGCGCGTTCTCATAGGAACAAAGGCTTTTTCCTTCCGTCATGTAGAGATTCGCCCCGCGATGGATCATCGCGCGCATCACAACTTTTCGCGGATGATCCTCATCCTCCTTGGCCGAGCTGACGATTGCCGTGAAATGCCCCTGAGCGGGCTGGTTCTCGAGGCGCGGGCCGACGATTGCATCCAGCAATTCGGACGTCAGATTGCGCCGACCGCCGTGATGCGGAACTTGGAAGCGATCAATGCCCGGAAGCGTCAGGCCCGCGAATGGGGCATAGTTAATGACTTCAGCCAGGCCATCCCGGCCGGTGTCCGCCGTCAACAGGATCTTTTTGCCGCAGAGCAGGGCGAACTGCACCACGCTCATCTCGTTTTCATTGCTGGTATCCTCGGCCGGGAACGCTTCGGCGCCCCATGCCGCCCTGATATATGCGACAGCGCTCTTCGCCTTCTCGACCAGCGTGGTGAAGAACCCGCCGACCGCAGATTCTTCCGTTTTTGCCTCCGGCGTCTTGTTGGACGTGACGACGAGGTCCATGAAACGGGCACGCGTGGGTGCCATGACGCGGAACGCACCGATCGATGCGCCCTGGAATGGCTCGCGAATTTCAATCCCCTTGTCGAGGGCCATATCCTCGAGGGCGGCGAGATTTGCATAGGCAGACCGCAGCGCGGAACGCAGTCGGCCGACGCTCTCGTAGGTCTCGAATCTCCCTATAAGCTCGTCCGCGTACATCCACGGCCGCAGCATCCACAGGACACCGACCTGGAAATGCTCCAGGATGGCGATCAAGCCGCGTGCGTGGTCACCGTCGTTATGGGTGGCCACGACATGATCGATGAATGCGGGATTGCCGTAGTGCGCAACAATATGATCCCGGAGGGCGTTTCCGGTGGTTGCGTAGCCGCCGTCGACGACGTGAATATAATTCGCGCCATCTTTCTCGTAGCGCAGCGCTATTGCGTCGCCACTCTTCTTGGTCTCTACACCAAGAAAGTCGATCTCAAAATAGTCTGCCATGTGGTTCCCCCTCGGCCCCTTAAAAAATACTGCAAAAGCCTTCTCTCACAAAGTTGTCGTAAAATGTGACTTCGAACCGCCAGTTGCAAGGGTGCCTATTCACAAAGTATGAAGTAGAAATCACGTTGGGCACTCGTCTCACTCGAGCACATCCGGGCACCGGGCGTGCCCGAACAGTGTGCCCTCGCATCGCGGCCGAGCCAGAACTCGGGCATATGTCCGCTTCGCGACGCAAACGGGACGTTCACGATGCGTGGAGGACAGCGGGCTGGCTGCATACCTAATTGAGATTACCCGCGCGTTCCGGCGTTCTCAATTTTTCCAGATAATCTGCCCACCACTGCATCATCTTGACGCGCTCGTCCCAGTGCTCCGCCCGAGCATAGGCGCGCCGAACGTCGTTATTTTCAATATGAGCCAGTTGTCGCTCTACGGCGTCTGGATGCCACTTGGCGCATTCGTTCAACAGAGTTGATGCTGTTGCTCGGAAGCCATGGGCCGTTGCTTCATTCTTGCTGTACCCCATGCGACGCAGGGCGGCGTTGAGTGTATTGTCGGAAATCGGACGGGAAGGCGATCGCACGCTTGGAAACAGCAGCGTCCCGGCGCCGGACATTTTTTTAAGCACGGCCAGGATATTCAATGCCTGCGTTGAAAGAGGAACGCGGTGCGGTCGTCGCATTTTCATTCGCGCTTCCGGGATAGTCCATACCGAACTTTCGAAGTCGAACTCCCCCCATTCGGCAGCGCGAAGCTCACCGGGGCGGGGAAACAGCAGCGCCATCAACATCAGAGCCGCTCGGGTTGCGGGCTGTCCGTCGAATGTCTCGATCGCACGTAGCAAGCCGCCCAATGCCTTCGGATCGGTAATGGCGGCACGCGGCGTGACCCTTGGCCTGATGAGCGCGCCCCTCAGCGCGGACGTTGGGTCAGTGTCGGCGCGTGCAGTGGCGATGGCGTATCGAAAGACGCTGCCAATGGTCGAGCGCAGCCGCCTGGCCGACTCGTATCGACCGCGCACCTCCACGCTACGAAGGGCTGCAAGGATAGTGGCCGCATCAATGTCCCGAATGCACTTGTGCCCACAGGCGGGATAGGCGAAGTCGAGTAGCCATTTAACCTTGGTGATAGTCCGGTCGGCACGTCCCTCTTTCTTCAGCTTGTCCACATATTCCTCGGCGATCGATCGAAAGCTGTCCTTTGCCGAACCGACCTTTCGCAACTTGCGTTCCTGTGCGGGATCGATGCCAGTTAGGAGGAGACGTTTGGCGTCATCGCGCGCCTTGCGTGCTTCGGCGAGCGAAATAAGGGGATAGCTGCCCAACGCCAGAAGCTTCTGCTTGCCGTCAAATCGATAGGCGAGGCGCCATAGGCGGGATCCGGTGGGCTGCACCCAGAGCTGGAGCCCGCCACCGTCAGACAATTTCAATAGCTTGGTAGCAGGACGGGCATTTCGGCATTTCACGTCGGAAAGGGCCATTTGTGGGACACCTCCCTTTGGCTGTTTCGATACCATCAGGATGTCCAGTACCAACGGAAATACCAGCCCTCCGCCCCGTTGGATCAAATACGCCGAAATTCCATGAAACGCGCTCAATCGCGCCATTCTTCCCAAAAAGATGAACGATTTCAGTCACTTGTGGAAACAGAAGCGTAGAAGCTTCGGCGAAAGGGAGTGTCGGGAGAAGAGGGGATGGTGCCCAGAGGCGGATTCGAACCACCGACACGCGGATTTTCAGTCCGCTGCTCTACCAACTGAGCTATCTGGGCCTGTTCCGGCACGCGGGCAGTTCTGCACGCCGGATTTCTTGAAAGCGCCGCAGGCGCCCCTTGAAAGCGCGTGGGTTATAGCACGGGAATCCGGCCTGTCCAGCGCCTAAGCGTTGATTTCAAGCGGCAAACGAGCAATCACTGGACAGCTCGATCATGGGACGTGGTCGAAGTCACCAAGCCGTGCCGAACAGCTTCATTTGGGAGGCTCGTTGTCCGTTTCGTCCTCGTCGTCGCGGCCCGGAATGACATAGGCGCCCTTGAGCCAGCGGTTGAGGTCGATGTCCTTGCAGCGCACGGAGCAGAACGGGTAGGTCTCGCGCGCCGACGGCTTGCCGCATTCGGGGCAGGGCCGCTTGGGGCGCAGCGGCGTGACCTTGTCGTCCGAACCTGAGTTCATGGCCGAACTGACTGCCAGTTGGCATGCACCTTGAAGCCCTCGCCGGCCAGCAGCGCCACCGTCTCATACAGCGGCAGGCCAACGACGTTGGTGTAGGAGCCGACAAGCTTGACCACGAAGGCGCCGGCGAGACCCTGGACTGCGTAGCCGCCGGCCTTGCCGCGCCATTCTCCCGAGGCCACATAGGCGTCGATCTCGGCGCGCGGCATCCGCTTGAAACGCACCCTGGTCTCGACCAGCCGCTGGCGCAGCTTGCCGCTCGGCGTAACCAGGCAGATGCCGGAATAGACCCGATGCGAACGGCCTGATAGCAGTCCGAGGCAATTGACGACGTCGTCGAACGTTTCGGCCTTGGGCAGGATGCGCCGGCCGACGGCGACCACCGTGTCGGCGGCCAGCACGAAGCTCGGTGCATAATCCTCTTCCGTCTGCAGCGAGGCCAGCGCCTTTTCGGCCTTTTCCTTCGACAGGCGCTTGGCCAGCGAGCGTGGATGCTCGGCGCGCAACGGCGTTTCGTCGACACCGGCCGGCAGCACGCGGTCCGGCTCGATGCCGGCCTGCTGCAGCAGCTCGATTCGGCGCGGCGAACCCGAGGCAAGCACGAGCTTCTGCAAAATGCTCATCGCGATCCCGGCCGAGCTCTGACGATCTTACTTGAAACGGTAGGTGATGCGGCCCTTGGTCAGGTCGTAGGGTGTCATCTCGACAAGGACCTTGTCGCCGGTCAGCACGCGGATACGGTTCTTGCGCATGCGGCCGGCGGTGTGGGCGATGATTTCGTGTTCGTTTTCAAGCTTCACCCTGAACATCGCATTGGGCAATAATTCCGTGACGACACCCGGAAACTCGAGGACTTCTTCCTTCGGCATTCGATACCTTTGCTTGGATGGATTCCCAGCGCCTAGAGCATGATGCCGAAAAGTGTGAAGCGGTTTTCGGACGACATCATGCTCTACGTCTTGGATTTAGAGGCGGATTCAGATTTCAGGTCGAACAGACCTGAAATCATCCGACTCTAGCCGGAATTTGGGCGGAACCTATATGATAATCGTGCGCTTGTGAACATGCTTAAATCAGCCCGGTTTCTCTGCTTCCGGCGCCAGAAAACGGCGGCCGATCCGCGCCCTCAGCCGTTCGCGCACCTCGCGATAGGCGGCCATGATCTGCTCGCGCGTGCCGCCGACGCCAGTCGGGTCCGGCATCGGCCAATATTCGACGTCGACGGCAAGCGAGCGGGTAAGCTCGAGCGCGGTGTGATGGGCTTCCGGCGACAGCGTGATGATCAGGTCGAAATAGTCGTCCTCGAGATCGTCCAGTGTCCTCGGGTGCCGGTCGCCGAGCGAAAGCCCGTCCTCGGCCAGCACGGCGTCGACGAACGGGTCGCGTTCGCCGCCGCGCACCCCGGCCGACGCGACGAAGGTCGCGGCCGGAAGCACTTTGCGCGCCAGCAGTTCGGCCATCGGCGAGCGCACGGCGTTCATGGCGCAGACGAACAGGATCGAGCGGGGCAGGATCGAGCGGGGCAGAGGGACTGACAGTTCAGCCTCGCCAGTGCAGTACGCAGACCAGCGTGAACAGCCGGCGCGCCGTGTCGAAATCGATGTCGATCTTGCCGGCCAGCCGGTCCATCAGTGTCTGCGAGCCCTCATTGTGCAGGCCGCGCCGGCCCATGTCGATCGCCTCGATCTGGCTGGGCGTCGAGCTGCGGATGGCATCGTAATAGCTTTCGCAGATCATGTAATAGTCCTTGACGATGCGCCTGAGCGGCGTCAGCGACAGGATGTGGGTTACGACCGCCGCGCCATCCTCGCGCGCCACCGCGAAGACCAGGCGGGATTCGGCCAGCGACAGTTTTAGCCGGTAGGGCCCGGCACCGTCGTCATTGACCGGCTGGAAGCTGTTTTCCTCGATCAGGTCGAAGATCGCCACCGCCCGCTCATGCTCGACGTCGGGCGTCGAACGGCCGATCGATTCGTCGAGTTCGACATCGATCAGCCTGGCACGGGTTCGATCGTAGTCCGCCATGTCAGCTACATATTCAGCCGGATGGCGACGGAGCGTCCATGCGCGTCGAGGCCTTCCGCTGTGGCCAGCGCGATGGCCGCCGGCGCCAGCGCCCGCAATTGCTCCGGCCCGAGCTTCAGGATCGAGGTGCGCTTGACGAAATCGAGCACCGAAAGCCCGGACGAGAAGCGCGCCGAGCGCGCCGTCGGCAGCACGTGGTTGGAGCCGCCGACATAGTCGCCGATGGCTTCCGGCGTGTGGCGGCCGAGAAAGACGGCGCCGGCATTGCGCATCCGCGCCAGGAAGGCTTCCGGCTCGTCGATGGCAAGCTCGACATGTTCGGCCGCGATGCGGTCGACCAGCGGCAGCGCCGCCTCGATTCGGGGGACGTGGATGACGGCGCCGAAATCGCGCCAGCTCGCCGCCGCCGTCCCGGCGCGCGACAGGCTTTGCAACTGGCGTTCGACCGCCCGCTCGACCGCCGCGCCGAAGTCAGGATCGTCGGTGATCAGGATCGACTGCGCCGACACGTCATGCTCGGCCTGGGCAAGCAGGTCGGCGGCGATCCAGTCCGGATCGTTGCTGCCGTCGGCCACGACAAGCACTTCCGATGGCCCGGCGATCATGTCGATGCCGACCGTGCCGAACACCTGGCGCTTGGCCGCGGCGACATAGGCATTGCCGGGGCCGACGATCTTGGCGACCGGCTTTATCGTTTCGGTGCCGTAGGCCAGCGCTGCGATCGCCTGCGCGCCGCCGACACGATAGATCTCGGATATGCCGGTCAGGTCCGCCGCCACCAGCACCAGCGGATTGATGATGCCGCCGGGCGCCGGCACCGCCATGACGATCCGCTCGACGCCGGCGACCTTGGCCGGCACGGCGCCCATCAGCACCGAGCTTGGATAGCTCGCCGTTCCGCCCGGCACGTAGAGCCCGACCGCCTCGATCGCGGTCCAGCGCGAGCCGAGCTCGACGCCGGCAGCGTCGGTATAGCGGTCGTCGTTCGGCCGCTGCCGCTCGTGATGCGAACGGATGCGGTCACGGGCGAATTTGAGCGCGTCGATCGTCTGCGGGTCGGCCGCATCGTAGGCCTTGGCGATGTCGTCTTTCGACACGGCAATGCCGAGGCCTTTCAGGTCGGCCTTTTCGAATTTCTGCGTGTAGTCGATGAGCGCCGCGTCGCCCTCGGCGCGCACCCGCGCGATGATCGCGCGCACCACCGCGTCGACGTCCTCCGAGACCTCGCGCTTGGTCAAAAGGAACGCGGCAAACCGCGGCTCGAAATCGGCATCGGACAGGCGAAGCGTGATGGCCATCTTGTTCGCTCAGGCTCTGTGGAAGGGGCGCGACGTCGCTTCCCAGGCGCCGCCAATGTCAGCCAGCCGCGCCTCGATGCACTCGACATCGAGCATGATCGCGCCGCCGCCTGAAAAGATCAGCTCGACAATGCCGGCCGGCTTGTCGAGCGCGACGAAGCTGATCGCCAGCAGCGACAGCACCTCGTCCGGCTTGTCGCGGGCAATGCCGCTGGTCTTGGCGCCCAGCACCCGGTCGAAATGCAGCACGCTTTGCCGCCGCTCATTGTGCTGGCGGAACAGCCCCGATTTCGCCTCCCAGACGAAGCGGTTCATCGTCATCACGAAGCGCTTGACCGCCGGCATGTATTCGAGGTCGCCGACCTTGAGCACGGCGTCCTGGACATGGGCCGAGACGATGCTCAGATCCTGATCGTCGAGCGCGACAAGCTTGAGAAGGTTCATGCGGAGTTCGCACCTGCGAGTTGACTATTCGACCTTCTGTTAGGCGGTCTTTCCAGCTCGTGCAACCGCGCCTGAGGTTCGGCTGGGCAATCGCTGAGGTCGGCGCCGCCCCTCATTGCCCTGCCGGGCATTTCTCCCCGTATGGTGACGGGGAGAAAGACGCCTGCAGAGGATTCGGCAATTACCGGCGTTGCAGAAAGGGCGCCGAGGTCGCGGCCAGCCCCTTCTCCCCGTCACTATACGGGGAGAAGATGCCGGCAGGCAGATGAGGGGCGGCGCCGACCTCGGCAATTCCGCGCAGTTATCACCCCGAAATCCGCTCGATCTCCGCGCCGCAGCCGGACAGCTTTTCTTCCAGCCGCTCAAAACCGCGGTCGAGATGATAGACCCGGTTGACCGTGGTCTCGCCTTCGGCCGCCAGGCCGGCGATGACCAGCGACACCGAAGCGCGAAGGTCGGTCGCCATCACCGGCGCGCCCTTCAGCTTCGGCACGCCGTCGACGATCGCCGTCTGGCCGGACAATGTTATGTGGGCGCCGAGCCGGGCAAGTTCCTGGACGTGCATGAAACGGTTTTCGAAGATCGTCTCGGTGATGCGCGACTTGCCCTTGGCCATCGTCATCAGGCCCATGAACTGCGCCTGCAGGTCGGTCGGGAACGCCGGGAAGGGCGCTGTCGTCACGTCGACCGGCGCAATGCCGGCGCCGTTGCGCCTGACACGGATGCCGGAATTGGTCTGCGTGATCTCGGCGCCGGTTTGGGAAATCACGTCGAGCGCGGTCTGCAGCAGGTCCGCCCGCGCGCCTTCGAGCACGACGTCGCCGCCGGTCATGGCGACGGCCATCGCATAGGTGCCGGTCTCGATGCGGTCGGGTATCACCCGGACGCGCGCGCCCGACAGCGCCTCGACCCCATCGATGGTGATGGTCGCGGTGCCGGCGCCGGAAATCCTGGCGCCCATGGCGTTGAGGCATTCGGCGAGGTTGACGATCTCGGGCTCGCGGGCGGCGTTTTCGAGCACCGTCTCGCCCTTGGCCAGGGACGCCGCCATGACAAGCACATGGGTGGCGCCGACCGACACTTTCGGGAAGACGTAGCGATTGCCGACAAGACGGCCGTTCCTGGTCTTGGCGATGACATAGCCGGTGTCGACGTCGATATCGGCGCCCAGCGCCTGGAGGCCTTCCAGGAAAAGATCGACTGGCCGCGTGCCGATGGCGCAGCCGCCGGGCAGCGACACCTTGGCCTCGCCCATGCGGGCAAGCAGCGGGCCGATCACCCAGAACGAGGCGCGCATCTTCGACACCAGCTCGTAGGGGGCCGTTGTATCGACGATGTTGCGGGCGGAGAAAGTGACGGTGCGCGAATAGCCCTCCTGCTGCTTTTCGCGGCGTCCGTTGACCGAATAGTCGACGCCGTGATTGCCGAGGATGCGGATCAACTGCTCGACATCGGCCAGATGCGGCACGTTTTCCAGGGTCAGCGTGTCGTCGGTGAGCAGCGAAGCGATCATCAGCGGCAGCGCGGCGTTCTTCGCGCCCGAGATCGGGATGCTTCCGGCAAGCTTGTTGCCGCCGACAATTCTGATGCGATCCATTTAAAGAGCGTCCCCTCGGCCGAAAGGCCGGTTTAATCGGTTGAGTCAGTTGTGGCCCGTCTAAACCATTGGCCGGCTTGGTTCAAGAAACAGGATTCCCGCGCGGTGGCTGTCGATAATAGGTCAATCCTTTTGCCTTTCGAGCCCGTCCGGCCGCTTGTCGGCCCCGCCAGTGCGTCGCGAGCGCGACTGCGCCTTGCGCTTCTGCAGATTGGCGCGCAATTGCTCGGCGAGCCGGGTCTTGCGGTCAGCTTTTGTCGACGGCCCGCCCTTGTCAGATGGGCCCTCCTTGTCGGGTGGACCCTCCTTGTCAGATGGAATTGCCTTGTCGTTCATGGTTCCGTCCCGGCTGACCCGCTATTCAGGGATAGCCAACATTGTGGCGCTGCCATGTCCGCAAAAGCCGTCGGAGCGGGCTTTCACAGATGGCTTGCACTTGGCCTTGCGCTTGCCGGTTCGATATGGCAGAAGCCCCGCCATCAGCGGCTGCGGTAGCTCAGTGGTAGAGCACTCCCTTGGTAAGGGAGAGGTCGAGAGTTCAATCCTCTCTCGCAGCACCAGTTTATCCCCTTGAAATCATTGAAGTCATTGACACGCAACGGTTTCTGTCCATTCTGACGTTACAAATGCCGTAACAAATCGGATAGAATCTTGATGACGGGTCGCGTTCGAAATCTCCTGAATCGGGACGGCCGCTATTTTGCACGGCTGGTCGTTCCGAAAGAGCTTCGGCCGTATATGGACGGGAAGACCGAGCTACGAACAGCGCTCGGCCCCGATTACCGGACGGCACTGAAGACGCTGCCAGGTGCTGTTGCCGCCCTTCAGCACAGAATAGCACTCGGCGAGCGCCGAGCCGTCGCTGCTGGAGAACGGTCCATAACTATCGGCCGCTATCCACTTTCCCCACCTCAAATCGCCAGCCGAGACTATCAAGCGCTGCTCGCCTTCGATGCAGAGATCCGGGCGCATTATCATCAATATGCGGGCTTTGAGGTGGACTATGAGAAAGGCCGGCGCTTGCGTGATGGGTATGCCGGAAAGCTATCCGATGATGAGCTTCAACAGCTCGTTGGTGATCGTGTCGAACGCTTCAAGTCTCTCGGCAATCACGCGGCGGCCATGGGGAGTGTGGAATGGCGCCTGATCGCACAGGCTCTTTGTGTCTCGACCTATGAGGCTATGGCAAGGCAAGACGAACGAAACGACGGTGACTTCACCGGTAACCCTTCGCACCCGTTGCTAACAGCCGCTCAGCCCGCCGAGGATGACCGCCAGCCAGTTCCTCTCAAAGGTCTGCTCAGAGACTACCTTGACGAGCGCGCCGCAGACGGGAAGGGCGGGGAGGCACGTAGGCGCTGGACGCCTGTTTTCGCCAACTTGTCCAAGTTCATCCGCCATGACGACGCCCGCAAGCTCACCAAGCAGGACCTTCTCGATTGGAAAGATGCGAGCCTGAAAACTCTCGCCAGCAAGACTGTCTCTGACGTGTATTTGGCGTCGGTGCGGACCGTCTTGAAATGGGCAGTCAACAATGATCGGCTCGAGACGAACGTGGCCGAAAACGTTCGCATCAAGGTCTCGAAAAAGCAGCGTTCGCGCGAACAGGGCTTTACCCTGGACGAGGCCGTTGAGGTTTTGAAGGTCGCTCGCGATCATCAGCCGAAACACTCTGCCAATCCGCAGACGCGGGAAGCACCCGAAACGACTGCTGCGAAACGATGGTCGCCGATCTTGTGCGCCCATACGGGAGCGCGAATTGCCGAGATCACTCAGCTTCGGAAGCAGGACTTTCGCTATGAGAACGATGTGCCGGTAGTTCGCATCCGGCCCGATGCGGGTTCCGTGAAGGCGGGCAACTATCGCGATGTTCCATTGCACCAGCAGTTAATCGACCTGGGCTTTATGGATTTTGTGAATCGCGCGGCCGGCGGCCCGCTCTTCTACCCGGCTTCCAAAAAAAAAGACGGGACGCTGCCGGCGCGAACCGTGGCAGGCAGGGTAAGTGACTGGTTGCAGGATAAGGAGGTCATCCCTGAAGGTGTGAGCCCTAGCCATGGTTGGCGCCATCGGTTCAAGACGGTTGGTCGTGAGATCGGCATTGCCGATCGGACGCTTGACGCGATCCAGGGCCATGCAGGACGGACCTCAGGCGACGACTATGGGGACGTGACGATCGCCGCGAGGGCGTCCGCCATTGCGCGGATGCCGCGGTATGAGTTTTGAGAACTATCTCACACCGAATTGTAAGACGGCCGCTGTCCCTCATTTTGTAGCAACACGCGACAGAGAACTCGCGCCAGTCGAGGCAATTTCCACTGCTGCTCATTCAACGACCGTTATCTAAGCGGCGCACTAGTCTCTTGATCGGAGTGAGCTTACCCCATAGACCTCGGTTGGGGACCTCAATTTTGGACAAACGAAGCCTCACCGAACGCGATATCTGCACGAAATACATCCTGCCGGCCGTCAGGCAGGCTGGCTGGGACGAGATGTTGCAGGTTCGGGAGGAGGTCTATTTCACCAAGGGCCGGATCATCGTGCGCGGCAAGCTGGTGACACGAGGCAAGGCGAAGAAGGCCGACTTCATTCTCTACTACAAGCCGAACATCCCGATCGCGCTGATCGAGGCCAAGGACAATTCCCACAGCGTTGGCCACGGCATCCAGCAGGGCCTCGACTACGCCGCGACGCTTGATATCCCCTTCGTGTTTTCCTCGAACGGCGACGGTTTCGTGTTCCACGACCGCACCGGCCGGAGCGTTCCGATCGAGACGAATCTCGGGCTCGACGCATTCCCGTCGCCCGCCGATCTGTGGGCGCGCTATCGCGCCTGGAAGGGCCTGGACGGCGAGGCCGAACAGATCGTGCTTCAGGACTATTTCGACGACGGAAGCGGCAAGGCCCCACGCTACTATCAGGTGAACGCCGTCAACGCTGCGATCGAGGCGATCGCCAAGGGCCGCGACCGCGTGCTGCTGGTCATGGCGACCGGCACGGGCAAGACCTACACGGCGTTTCAGATCATTTGGCGCCTGTGGAAGGCGGGCCGCAAGAGGCGCATTCTGTTCCTTGCCGACCGTAATGTGCTGATCGACCAGACGATGGTGAACGATTTTCGCCCGTTCGGCGCGGCAATGGCGAAACTTTCGACCAACGCCAAGACCATCGAGCGGCAGGACGGCACCACGGTCGATCTGACGCTGGCGCTCGACAGGAAGCGGCGGATCGACACTGCCTTCGAGGTCTATCTCGGGCTCTATCAGGCGATCACCGGGCCGGAGGAGCGCCAGAAGCTCTATCGCGAGTTCTCGCCCGGCTTCTTCGACCTGATCGTTATCGACGAATGCCACCGCGGCAGCGCGGCCGAGGATTCGGCATGGCGCGAAATCCTGACGCATTTTTCCGGCGCGACGCAGATCGGCCTGACCGCCACGCCTAAGGAAACCGAATACGTCTCTAACACCGACTATTTCGGCGAGCCCGTTTTCACCTATTCGTTGAAGCAGGGGATCAGCGACGGCTTCCTGGCCCCATACAAGGTCATCAAGGTTCACATCGACCGCGACGTGGAAGGCTATCGTCCGGAACTCGGGCAGCGCGACCGAGATGGCAACGAGGTCGAGGACCGCATTTACAACGCCAAGGATTTCGACCGGAACATCGTGCTCGACGACCGCACGGTGCTCACCGCGAAGAAGATCACCGAGTTCCTCAAGGAAAGCGGTGACCGTTTCCAGAAGACCATCGTGTTCTGCGTCGATGAGGAGCACGCTGCGCGGATGCGGCAGGAGCTTGTCAACGAGAACGCCGATTTGGTCGCCGACAACCAGCGATATGTCATGCGCATCACCGGCAGCGACAAGGAAGGCCAGGATCAGCTCGGCAACTTCATCGACCCGGAGTCGAAATATCCCGTGCTGGTGACAACCTCGCGGCTTTTGTCCACCGGCGTCGATGCGCAGACCTGCCGGCTGATCGTGCTCGACCGCGCAGTGGGCTCGATGACGGAGTTCAAGCAGATCGTCGGGCGCGGCACCCGCGTCCACGAGGACACGAAGAAATTCTTCTTTACGCTGATCGACTTTCGCGGCGCGACCAGCCATTTCGCCGACCCGGATTTCGACGGCGATCCGGTGCAGATTTACGAGCCGCGCGACGGCGACCCGATCACGCCGCCCGATGACGCGCCGCAGGGCGACGATACGATCCCGCCGACACCTGGCGCGGACGAAACCGTGGTTGATCAGCCGGGCCTGCCGCTGCCGCCCGGTGGCCCGATCCGCAAGATTTACGTCGATGGCGTCGGAGCCCGCATCCTCGCCGAGCGCGTCGAATATCTCGACGAGAACGGCAAGCTCGTCACCGAATCCCTGCGCGATTTCACCAAGACGGCGCTGAAATTGCGCTTCGCCAGCCTCGACGACTTCCTCAAGCGTTGGAAATCGGCCGAACGCAAGCAGGCGATCATCGAGGAACTGGAAGCCGAGGGCCTTCCACTTGACGTCATTGCGGAAGAACTCAGCAAGGACCTCGATCCATTCGATCTGATCTGCCATGTCGCCTTCGACAAGAAGCCTCTCACCCGCCGCGAGCGCGCCGAGAACGTCAGGAAGCGTGACGTATTCACCAAATACGGGCCACAGGCCCGTGCCGTGCTCGATGCGCTCTTGGAAAAGTATCGTGACGAGGGCGTGCTCAATCTCGATGACGCCAACGTGCTGAAGGTGACGCCCTTCACCGCAATGGGCAGCGTCGTGCAACTCATCAAGGCGTTCGGCGGCATGGAGGGCTTCGAGAAGGCCGTCCACGAGATGCAGGACGCGCTCTACGAAGCTGTAAGCTAGCTAATGGAGACAATTGGTAGCCAGACAGTCTGGGGCTTGTTCGATACGAACTCCGAGCCGGAAGTGGCCTCAAACACGCTCGTTCGACGTAGTCCTGGACACAAGGTGAGTTCCTACGTTGATCTGGCGCAGAAGGTCGCAGCGCTTCAATTTCTAAACCGAGAACACGTTTTGCTTTTTAGAGGACAGAGCGCCGACCATCTGACCAGCGCTGGCCTGTCGACGATGAAACCGACAATCTTCCGGTCGCGCAATCCCGGAAAGGTGCCATCGCGTGATACGCTCCGAGGCCGATTTGCGACCTTGCGGGAAGCCGAGGAGAAACTCCTTTCTCGCTATACTGAAGAAGGTCTTTTGGGCGCAGATCGACTAGCTCGACACCGACTCCTGCGCTGGTCAATCTTGCAGCACTACGACGTATGCGCGACCCCATTGCTTGATGTATCCCAGTCCTTACGAGTCGCGGCGTCGTTTGCGACAACCAATTTGCTCCGTGAGGCCTTCGTCTTCGTGCTTGGCGCGCCAAACCTGAGCGGTGCAGTCACTGCGAGTTCGGAAGCGTCGATGCAGATCGTCCGGCTCTCAAGCGCATGCCCACCGTCAGCTATGCGGCCGCATTTTCAGGAAGGCTACTTGCTCGGGGAATACCCCGAGATTGCGGATGTTTCACCACCAGGTCGATATCAGCACTCGGAAATGGATTTTGGGCGAAGGCTGGTCGCAAAATTTAGGTTCGATCCGGCCAAGTTTTGGAGAAGCGACACCTTCCCGAAACTGGCGGACAAGGCCCTATATCCCACCGGCAGCAGAGATCCGCTAGAGCGGACAATGCTCGAACTAAAAGCAGAACTTGAGGAGCACCTCGTTTGATCATCCGCACCACCGTCAAATCTATTCAGGACATCATGCGCCAGGACGTGGGCGTCGATGGCGATGCCCAGCGCATCAGCCAGCTCACCTGGCTGTTCTTCCTCAAGATCATCGACGATCAGGATCAGGAACTCGAACTGACCAAGGACGGCTACCGCTCGCCGATCCCGGAGAAATTCCAGTGGCGGAACTGGGCGGCGGACCCGGAGGGCATCACCGGGCAGGCCCTGCTCGATTTCATCAACGACGAGCTGTTCCCGGCTCTGAAGCGCTTGCAGCTTTCCGCCACGCCCGGCGACCGCCGCCGCGTCGTGCGAGACGTGTTCGAGGACGCCTACAACTACATGAAATCCGGCCAGTTGCTGCGGCAGGTGGTCAATAAGATCAATCAGGTCGATTTCAACAATCTAGACGAGCGGCGGCACTTCGGCGAGTTCTACGAGCAGTTGCTCAACGATCTTCAATCTGCCGGCAATGCGGGAGAATATTACACGCCGCGCGCCGTGACCGCCTTCATGGTCGATCGTATCGACCCGCATCCCGGTGAAATCCTGTTCGATCCGGCCTGCGGCACAGGCGGGTTTCTGACCTGCGCCATCCGCCACATGGAGGCCAAAGGCTACATCCGCACGCCGAAGCAGCGCGAGACGATGCAGGCGAGCTTGCGCGCCGTGGAGAAGAAGCAGCTTCCGCACATGCTCTGCGTCACCAACATGCTGCTGCACGGCATCGAGGACCCGAGTTTCGTGCGCCACGACAACACGCTGGCCCGCCCGTTGATTTCATGGAGCAAGGACGAGCGCGTCGATATCGTCGTCACCAATCCGCCCTTCGGCGGAAAGGAGGAAGACGGCATCGAGAACAATTTCCCGACCTTCCGCACCAAGGAAACCGCCGACCTGTTCCTCGCCCTGATCGTGCGCCTGCTGAAACAGGACGGCCGCGCCGCCGTTGTTCTGCCGGACGGCACGCTGTTTGGCGAGGGCGTGAAGACGCGGCTCAAGGAACATTTGATGGAGGAATGCAACCTCCACACCATCGTCCGTCTGCCCAATTCGGTGTTCAAGCCCTATGCCTCTATTGGCACGAACCTGCTGTTTTTCGAGAAGGGCACGCCGACGAAAGACATCTGGTTCTACGACCACCGCGTGCCCGAAGGCCAGAAAGCCTATTCGATGACGAGGCCGATTCGGCTGGAGCATTTTCAGGGCTGCATTGACTGGTGGGGCGGCAAGGACCGGCAGGGCCGCGAGGAGACGCCGCAGGCGTGGCGCGTCACCGCCGAGGAGGTGAAGGCGCGCGGCTACAATCTCGACATCAAGAACCCGCACACGATCGCCGACGACCACGGTGACCCGGAAACACTGCTGGCCGATTTGGCCGCCGCCGAGGCCGAGACGGGCGCCTTGCGCAATCAGCTTAAGGCGATCCTCGCCGAGGCTCTGGCGCGATGAACGCCGATCGCCTGCTGGCGCACTATCACGAAATCGACGACGCGCCCGACGCGATTGCCCGCCTGCGCCGGTTCATTCTTGAACTAGCTCTGCGCGGCAAACTCGTGCCGCAGGATGCGAACGACGAACCGGCGTCTGAACTCTTGAAGCGGATCGGACTCGAGAAGGCGCGGTTGGTGACGTCGGGTGGGATTAAGAAGTCACAACCGATCGCCGACCTTACCTCTTCGGAACATGATATTCCAACGCCTCGCGGATGGGCCGTTACAGATCTCCAGTCGATTTGCAACTCTGTTACGGACGGGGACCACCTTCCGCCGCCGAAAGCCGAAACAGGCGTTCCTTTTTTGGTGATTGGGAATGTTCGTAGCCAACGGATCGACTTCGAAGGAACAAGGTTTGTTCCATCATCATATTATCACGCTCTCGATCCAATTCGTCGCCCAAGGAGCGGCGATCTGCTTTACACGCTAGTCGGATCGTATGGGATACCGGTCATTGTTCGCGACGATCAGCCATTTTGCGTTCAACGGCATATTGGCATCTTACGACCGTCGGAATTGATTGACGTGAACTTCCTAGCGCGGGCCATGGAAAGCAAACCGGCGTTTGACCAAGCAACGGCGTGCGCCACGGGCATCGCTCAAAAAACCGTTCCGTTATCTGGTCTTCGAAGACTTTTAGTTCCTCTCCCGCCCCTTGCCGAGCAGCACCGCATCGTCGCCAAGGTCGAGGAGTTAATCGGCCTGTGCGACCGGCTGGAGGCGGCCAGAGCGAACAGGGAGGCCACGCGCGACCGTTTGGCGGCGGCGAGCCTCGCCCGCCTCAAGGCGCCCGATCCCGAAGCATTCCAGGCCGATGCCCGTTTCGCCCTCGACGCGCTGCCGGCGCTGACCACGCGCCCCGACCAGATCAAGGAACTTCGTCAAACCATCCTCAACCTCGCCGTGCGCGGCATGCTTATAGAAGGCACGACGGCTAAGGCCGCTTCGATCGGCGAGTATCGAACGCTTCAAAACGGCTACGCCTTTAAGAGCAGTTGGTTCTCAAAATCGGGCGTGCGTCTTCTCCGCAATGCGAACATTGGACATGACGAAATTCGATGGAATGACGTTGTTCATCTGCCGGAAGATCGCCGTTCCGAGTTCGAGCGCTTTCAACTGAACGAAGGCGACATCGTGCTTACACTCGACCGCCCCTTCATTGTGACTGGAACAAAGGTGGCCCGTGTAACTGCGGCCGATCTACCTGCGCTGCTGCTCCAACGCGTGGGCAGGTTCGTCGAAACATCACCGGGCCTTGATGACGACTACTTGTTTCTCTGGATCAACTCCCCGCACTTCAACGACCAAATAGACCCTGGCCGCAGCAATGGCGTTCCGCATATTTCCTCAAAGCAGGTGGAGGCCGCTGAAATCTTCATTCCACCCCTCGCCGAACAACGCCGCATCGTCGCCAGGGTCGATGCACTGATGGCGCTGTGCGACCGGCTGGAGGCGAGCCTCACCGCTACCGCCACCACCCGCCGCCGCCTGCTCGACGCCCTCCTGGCCGAGGCGCTGGCGCCGGTCGAGGATCGCCAACTGGAAGCGGCGGAATGAGGTGCTCCCTGACTGACTGCCGCGCTGGGAATTGAGATGGCAAACCTGACCAAAAAGACAGATACCGAAATCGACCAATGGATACGCAACCACGAGCAAAAGGGTGCGACAAGCGCGCTGCTTTACCTGCAATTGCTAGAGGAGCGCGCACGCCGGAGTCAGGGGAAAGGTCACCTCAGTATCGACATGTCTCTGGAACTGCTCGCCCAGGCGGCAATCGAACAGCGGTGCGTCACCTATGGCGATCTGGCAAAGGCAAGTAACGTCGAATGGAGCCAGGCCCGGCATCGAATGAGCGGTGCGAATGGGCACCTGGATCGGCTCCTTGATGTATGTCATGCACGCGGCTTGCCCATGCTGCCAGCAATCTGCGTCAATGAGAGCGGTCGCGTCACCGGAGAGCTAGAGGCAAGCGCATTGGGTGGCTTTGCCGCTGGCGCCCGGCGGCTCTGAGTCGCAGTCGCAGAAGAGCGTTCCTTTCATCGCCAGGCGCGCGATGCCTGTTGGCATTGGGGTAGAGAGCAAATCGCGAACGGGGTGAGGTGATGCCGTGGGAACTTCATTCGCACAGCGAAGGGACCCCCAAATGCCGCCCGCACGACCATGGCGAATGGGGTCCGGGAATGAGCCGGCAGTCACGCGCCGGCAACGCCCTATAGCTCTTTTCAACAAAGGTGGGCGGTGTTGCGCGGAATTGGAACTTGGCAGGTTTTTCCCACCAGAAATTCTATCCGTAGGCTTATGTGGCTGCGAGGAGTCGCTTTCGGAGCAAGGGTCCGGCGCAATCGGAGGTTTCGGCGACCTAATAATTTGGTCAGTCTGGATACGCCTCTAACCCCTCACTCACCCTCCCGATGCCCCAGCTTCTCCAGCGCCATTGCCGCACGCCTGTTCAAAGCCTCGTAGGCGAGGAAGCTACCTGAAGCCCCGCTGCCGACCCTAGTCGTGGGCCGGACCTTCTGCCCCTTAGCTCGCAGGAACTTCTTGAGCGCAGGCCTGGCATCGTCTCGGAACAACTTCCTCGCCCCCTTCATGGCAATTACACCGACGATGCCGGCGTTGACGAACCTCTTCCATCGGTCTGCCTCTAGTGCCCGGTGGCCTGGGTGCTTGCCTGCGAACCGGTTCTCGAACGTCGGGACCATGAACTGGAAGTATCTGCCTTGGAGCCTGGCGAAATTGAATCGTCGCAGATCGTCTAGGAAGTTGATCCCGAGGTCGATCAGCTCCCGCCGAGCTAGGGTCACTTCGATCCTGGCCCGGTGCTCGCTGACTGGCAGATCATCCCTGGTGCCGGCTTCGACGTTCTGGTTGTCGATGAGTTTCTCCATCACTCGCCACCTGACTTGCCCATCCCTTCGGCCAACGTAGAACGTCGCGTCGATGGGGCCAAGCTTATCAGCATCCGAGGACATCAGGCTTCCAGCTGCCATCAGAAAAGTAGACTCATCTCGACTCCATAGGAAACGTGGTCGGTCGAGACCGACGGTCATAAAGTCCCGTTCGGATGCAGATGCCGAGCCAGCACGCCTACCATTCGTCCGATCTTTTCGGATGAAGGCGCCTTCGGTTTGAAGTCCACGCTGATCTCGATCGACTGGATTACCCCCTGCAGTTCACGGATGAACTTCTTGTCCAGCTCTTCCTCGCACTTGGCCAGAAGGTCCAGTTCAGGGTCCTGGAACCTAACACGAAACATAGTGCTTTCATCTCCCATGCCCGGTTCGATGGGATCCACGCGTGGTTGTCGACCAATGATCGGGCGCAGCACGTCTTGGACGAATCGGAACTGTGTCGTGTGCGCGAACCAGAAGTTGATGTCGACCCAATCAATGACCGCTCGGCAGGTGTAGTCATTGAGATCGATCACCGGGTGAACGACTGTCTTTCCAGCTAGCCGCCGCTGCACCGCTGCCGTTGGAGCTGCGCTGTATTCTAGCACGACCTGGCGCTTCGGATCTTTGACGCCCTTGAGGACGACGTTGGTCGAGTAGTTCATCTGTGGCGGCCGCCCTTCGAGCAGCCGGTCGACCACACCGGATGGCCTTTATCCGAGTCGCGTCAGCCTAGCGACAGACACTTCCGCTCAAGGCCATTTCCACCTCGCTACCTTTGAAGCCAGCGGACTTCAGGTGCTCACCGCTATATCCCTGAAAGCAGTAAGTCATACATTACTTAGGTATCTGCAAAAGACCACACATTGTAAGCTTAAAATGATGCGTATTGAGTGGTATTCGTAATAAATATATTACGGTCGCCTAAACGGTTCTCGTAACAGTCGATGGGAAGCCAAAATCCCCTACAATATTCTGATATATATTAAACAAGATCATAGATTCATAGAAAGAGACCCGCATGAGCAACGATAGCAGGGATGCACCTGGTAAATCCGAAATCGCCAAATTCCTCGACAAGCGCATCTCCGAACTAAGGCACCGAAAGAGCCAAAGAGACATGGCCAGGGAGATCGGCTTCGCTAACGACAACGTCATCACAATGCTGAAGTCCGGCAGAACCAAAGTGCCGCTTGATCGCGTCGTGAGCATTGCGAGGACGCTAGAAACCGATGCACGCCAGCTGTTCATCTTGGCACTCATGCAGGACGGCCATGAAAAGGATCGGGCAGCCTTTGAGGAAATCGTCGGCGAGCCCGTTTCAGCCAATGAGAAAGAGTTCATCGGCGTGCTGCGCAAGATGTCGAACGGAACGGATCCGAAGCTATCGGTTGTGTTTAGAAAAGTCCTACGCGCTCTCTTTGGTGGCGCGAACGGCAAGAAGGAGGAAGAATATACTGAGCGCCATATGGCGGTCCAATCCGGATCAGCGTGGCCTTCGTGCGTGGAAGATGGCCCCACAACCTAGCACCGCCCCCGCCAAACCAAGGGGGGTGCGATCATCCTCCAGAAGCGTGACTATTTTATGGACGGAGTTCAGAGTAAGTTGGTAGGGGCGCCACTTGATTATGGACACAACCGATGAGGATCTGGGCCGTCATTGTCTGGTTGCTTTTGCTGAGCGCAGCCGACTTGCGGACAACGGTCTTGGCCGCCGACGGCAATCGGGTTGCCCTGGTAATCGGCAACAGCAAATATGTCTATGCGCCCACGCTCACCAACCCTGCCAGCGACGCACGGCTGATGGCCGAAACACTGCGCAAGGCCGGGTTCAAGGTCGTCGAAGGCATCGACCTCGACTATTTAGGGATGCATGACCGGTTGAACCGCTTTACCGAAGCCTCATATGACGCGGAACTGGCGGTGATCTACTATGCCGGCCACGGCATGCAGGTGAACGGCAAGAATTATCTGATTCCGGTCGATTCCGAATTGAGGGCTCCGGCTCATCTCAGGACCCGCACCATTCAGATCGATGAACTACTTGCCGCCCTTCCTCCCGATCCGGGGGTCGGCGTCGTCATCCTGGATGCCTGCCGCGACAATCCTCTCGCCAGGACTATCGCGACTTCGCTGCCGAAGAGCCGTTCGACCGCCGCGCCTGGGCTGGCACCTGTCGATATCGCCTCGACGGATATCGGCACTGGCGGCGTGCTGATCGCCTACGCCACCGACCCCGGTGCAGTCTCCTATGACGGCACCGGCGCCAACAGTCCCTATACGACCTCTCTTGCAAAACACCTGGCCGAGCCCGGCGTCAATATCCAGAGTGCGCTGACCCGTGTGCGGGGTGAGGTGACGGCCGAGACCAATGGGCGCCAGCGGCCCTGGTATAATGCCTCGCTCGGCCGCGAGGTCTTTATCGGGCCGGCAACGGCTGAAACGGCGGCTGCGCCCGCGCACGCTCCGACCAGTAGCTCGGCGAACCAGTCCACTGAGCCGGACTCGCGAGAATGGGAAGTCGAACAGCGCGTTTGGGACGAAGCCTCGAAACGCAATACGGTCGCACACTACGAAGCATATCTGCAGCAGTTTCCAAGTGGCGCGTTCGCTGCTCTGGCCCGTCTCAACCTGAATCAACTCAAGAAGACCCCGCCCGTTGTCGCGGAGGTGGTAAACGATGCGTCGAGACTCGGCACCGCGGCCGAATCTTCGGCAGCGACTGCCGATCGCGACAATGAAGCCGGCACGGAATTGACCGAAAGCGCCATTGGGCTCGACCGTCAGAAAAAAGTCGACCTGCAGGAGAGGCTGCTGGCGATCGGCTATGACCTGGGCGATGCCGATGGAACTTTGGGGGCCGCGACGCGCCGGGCTATTGGCCTTTGGCAAAAGGAAAACGGTCTGTCCTCGACCACCTTCCTTACACCCAACCAGTATGTTCGCCTAAAGCTCGATTCCGACCTCGCCGTGAAAGGCTATCGTGCCCAGCGAGCGTCGGAAAAGCAGAAAAGCGCTACGTCCCTAAAGACACACAAGTCTGCGCCGGTAGTCCGCGCGAAGCCGAGACGTGAACAACGACGCGAAGCGGTAAAGCCACAGCCGGCAGCTAAGTCAAAGGAGGTCTCGCAGGCGCCGGCGGCGCGTCAGCCCAAGTTCCGCACCTGCAGCAACCACTTCGGCAACTTCTCGGTTCCCGCATCGCAGAAATGTCCGGTGAGCGGGAACGTGGGCGGGAACTATTGAGATTCTGTTCGATAGCGAGGGAAGGCGGGATGCGGACGCATCGGCACCAGCTGCTAGCAGTTTATCTCGACCGATAAGTCGATATGACTTACCGAAGGATGACATGGTCAAACACACAGTTCTCCCATCTAGGTGATCTAACTGTTGGCGAGCTCGATCGTCCACCTGCCATAACCGTAGGTCTGGAGACGGCGCTATCATCGACGAGACGAATAGCAACACTCCACACATCTGAACCGTTGGCGGCCAACTAACTTCAACCCTACTGCCCTCAAGCTCAAGTGCGGACCGCCAGCATGGAGCGCATGTTCGGTCAGTCCCGCTAATCGAGCGGAGTCGGGAGAAAGTGTAGTTAGCTAGGATCCTAATACGCCTACGCGGCTCTCGATTTTGCATGACAGCAATCGAAGATGACAATGCTCACGGGGTTCCTAGGAACCAATGGACATTATTTGCGAGAGGGGATGAACCCGATAGATGGAAGTCCTAGGATTTCCGTGATGAGCGGTGGGGATGCCTTTTGTTGCGGCAGACAAAATTTCGCCAATGCTCCGCTTCTTGTGGGAGGGGCAGGTGGGTGCAGCACGAATCCTTCACTGGCTAAGGTCGCCTTTTGACCCTCTTCCACGCCGCGAATGGCAGCTTGCTGCTTCAAATAAATCAGTCGGCGACAAATTAGCGGAAATCTCGGATTTTGACTTTGATAGTATTACTACGATGAAGGTAGGGGATATAGATGTCGACCGTCCTGAGAAGAAGGGGGCAGCGGGGGAATGCTGAACAGGGGATCGGAATGGCGGCGGTGGGAACCGCATATCCACGCGCCGGGCACAGCGATGAACAACCAATTCACCGGCCCGACCGCATGGGACGACTATCTGCGCGCGCTGGAGCAGGCGACACCGTCGATCGAGGCGATCGCAGTGACCGACTATTATGTGACGGACACTTATCAGGAGATCCTTCGCCAGAAGGCGTTGGGGCGCCTTCCGGCTGCTAATCTCATCTTTCCAAATGTCGAGCTGCGGTTGGACGTCGCCACCGCCAAGGGCGGCTTCGTCAACCTTCACCTGTTCGTCAGCCCGGAAGATCCCAATCACATCGATGAGCTGCACCGGCTGTTGTCGCGCCTTCAGTTCAATGTGATGCAGGACCGTTTCGATTGCACGCGGGCGGATCTGATCCGTCTTGGAAAGAAGGCCGATCCGAACATCGCGGACGATCGTGCCGCGCTCGCCTACGGGGCAAACCAGTTCAAGGTGAATTTCCAGAAGCTGCGCGAGGTGTTCGGCGAGAGCGCATGGGCAAAGAAGAACATCCTCATTGCTGTTGCTGGGGGCGCGAATGACGGAACCTCCGGCGTGCGCGAAGCCGCAGACAAGACCATCCGGCGTGAGATCGAGGGCTTCGCTCATGTGATCTTCGCCAGCAGCGCGGCCCAGCGTGAGTTCTGGCTTGGCCAATTGCAGTTGAGCCCGGCGGAAGTGCGCTCGCTCTACGGTGGCATCAAGCCGTGCCTGCATGGCAGCGATGCCCACAAGCTGGAGGATGTCGCTAGCCCGTTCGGCGATCGTTTTTCATGGATCAAGGGCGGGCTCGAGTTCGACGCATTGCGCCAGGCTTGCATCGACCCGGAGGGGCGCGCCCATGTCGGCGCCGAGCCTCCTGCCTCGGCGACGCCCTCCCAGGTGATCTCGCAGATCGAGATTTTCGACGCGCCTTGGGCTACCACGCCGGTAATTCCGCTGAACCCCGGGCTTGTTGCCATCATTGGGGCGCGAGGCTCTGGCAAGACCGCGCTGGCCGACATGATCGCGGCAGGATGCGACTCCATCACGGACGAGGCATGGAACGCCGATGAGTGGGCGAACCCTTCGTTTCTCGTGCGGGCTCGACCGCTGATCGGTGATGGCAAGGTCAAGATCGATTGGGCTGCGGGTGAACCGAGTGTGCGCTCGCTGGATGGCTCAGACGCGAACGGCCCATATGCCTATGAGCGCGTGCGCTACCTGTCTCAGCAATTCGTCGAGGAGCTATGCTCTTCCAGCGGGCTTACCGATGGGCTGCTACGTGAAATCGAGCGGGTGATCTTCGAGGCGCATCCCGATGATGAGCGGGACGGTGCCTTGGACTTCGAGGAGTTGCTCGAACAGCGTGCGACCCGACATCGTCTTGCGCGTGAGCGCGAGGCCGAAGCCGTCGCGCAGATCTCGGATCGGATCAGCACCGAGTTGGAAAAGGAGAAGTTGGCGGCGACCTATGAGTCGCAGGCAGCGCAGAAAAAGAAGTTGGTCGACGCCTATACTGCCGACCGCGCCAAGTTGGTGTCCGCCGGAAGCGAAAAGCGCGCTGAGCGTCACACCGAACTAGCTGGCGCGGCGAACACGCTCCGAGCGAAGCTGCGGAGGTTCACCGGGCAACGGCAGACCTTCCTCGCGCTCCAGGATGAGGTGAAGGATCAGCGGCGCAATCAGGCGCCGGAGACGCTGAGGCAGGCACAGGCAAGGCACTCCAACAGTGGAATGTCGGATGAGCAATGGGCGGCCTTCCTGCTGGACTACAAGGGGTCCGTCGACAACGATCTCGCCGCCTATGTCACATTGGCTGACGGCAAGATTGCGGAGTTGAAGGGGACGCCGCCCGTTCCGTGCGATCCCAACACGCCGCATTTCGCCGACGACACCGACTTGAGCACGTTATCCCAAGCGATGCTCGACGCGGAAATGGCGCGGCTCGAGAAGCTGGTGAGTGCCGACAAGGAAACCCAGCGTCGCTACACGGCGCTGTCGGGAAACATCGCGACGGAAACGGCAGCGCTGCAAACGCTGACGGACAAGCACAAGGATGCCCAGGGCGCCAAGGATCGGGCTATGGAGTTGCAGGCCGACCGCGAGGAAGCCTATGGCCGTGCGTTCGACGCGCTCGTAGCCGAGCAGTCGGTGTTGGAGGCGCTGTATGCTCCGTTAATGGCGCGGCTGTCGGCGGCGTCAGGCACCCTGAAGAAGTTGTCCTTCTCCGTGGCGCGCGTCGCGAACATCGAGCAATGGGCTTCTGACGCGGAAGATGGGCTGATCGATCTTCGAAAGGCCGGCGCGTTCCGTGGCAAGGGGACCCTGGTGCAAAAGGCAACTGAAGTCCTCAAGGGAGCTTGGGAGATCGGCGACGCGGCTGCGGTGCGTGCGGCGATGGTGGAATTTCGGCGGCTCTATCAAAAGGATTTGCTGTATCACTCGCCGGTAGCACACACGGACCAAGCCGAATTTCGTGCGTGGTCGAAGCGGTTCGCGCAGTGGCTTTTCAGCACTGATCACATCTCGATCCGCTATGGTATCGACTATGATGGGGTCGACATCAGGAAGCTGTCGCCCGGCACGCGCGGCATCGTCCTCTTGTTGCTCTATTTGGCGCTAGATGACAGCGACAACCGCCCGCTGGTCATCGACCAGCCCGAGGAGAATTTGGACCCGAAGTCGGTGTTCGACGAGTTGGTCCATCTCTTTATCGAGGCGAAGGCTCATCGGCAGGTGATCATGGTCACGCACAACGCAAACCTCGTGATCAACACCGATGCAGACCAGATCATCATCGCTGAATCAGGGCCACATCCACATGGGGCGTTGCCGCCGATAACCTACAAATCTGGAGGGCTAGAAAACGCCGAAATACGCAAGGCGGTTTGCGATATTCTCGAAGGTGGCGAAGGCGCGTTTCAAGAGAGGGCCCGCCGACTTCGGGTCCGGCTGGAGCGTTGATGGTCGCCGACTTGGCGCTGGTGGGCAAGTCTTAGGGGTAATCTCCTGCTTCGTCCCCTGGTGATGCCGCTTCGCCTGGAAAATCGACACCTGACACGTAAAGCTTCACGGTGTTGCCCTCGATGAAGATGCAGTCGGCGCCATTGGTGATGAAGCCGGTCGCAGCATCACGGCTTCCTTTGATCCGGCCGTGCGCTGTGTTGAAGGCGATGGACTCGCAGATGACGTAGCCGTAACGGACGAAGTCAGAGCCGTAGAGGCCGTCCGCGCCTCTGGGATAGTTCGCGAACTTCACCACGTTGTATTCAGGCTTTAAGAGGCTTACGAACGCCTTTTCGGCGTCGGCGACGATGCGCTTCTGATCGTAGGCGCCGCTGAAATCTTCGTCCTCGAAATCATGATCTAGCTCGAAAGTTTTCATGATCAGCGGTTGGACGTTGAAAAGGAAGAGATAGATCTCGTCCGTGACTCGGGCGCCGGGATAGCGCTGCGGCTCGTTACCGAGTATTCCCATGCGAGCCTTGTGGCCGTTGTTGATGAGGCGGTCGAAGCTATCCCCAACCTTGGCGATGCCGACATAGAGAAGATCGTAGGTGGCGGCTTCGCGATGGCGATCGAAGCGCTCGATCCCGGCACGCCCCCGCGAACGCTCCCAGATTAGCTTTTCGGTCGTGAACCACTCCAGCACGTTGGAGCCCGGTTCGCCGATCGGGCCGTCCCACACGCGGATGACCTTTTCGCCCGCCTCGATCCAGAACGATGATACATCTGATTCCTCAACTGCCGGCAGGTCGCGGATGTGGATTTCAACGGGGTCGCGGAAGTCATCACCGATCGCGAAGTCGAATGTCGCAACGGAGGTCTCGGGGTCGATGACCAGGTTGAGATACTTCGCCTCGGTGCGGCCTCCGATCATGTAGAAGTCGCTTTGCCGGAGTAGCGCCTCAACCTGCGGATCATTTTGAAGCCAGACGGCCTCCTGGTTGGAAATCGGCGGATAGACCGTTTCCAGAAAAGTGAGCTTGGACTTCGTGCTGGTGGCGCTTGCGGACATGGTCAACGGCATAGAGACGGCGGGGGAAGGTCAGACGGTGGCTGTTGTTGGCTCCATTCATCTCGGCTAACCGAATGACCGCCTTTTGCCAATTGTTTTTTCGGAAAGCTGAGGGTGCGCTTCCGGCCCCTGACCGTGAGAGTATCGCCAACGTCGGGTCGGACCCGAATCGGCGTAAGCCGATGAAAATCACCTATAGCGTTCGCGCCATCCAGTGCAGCACTCCAAGCGCAATCCGAAAGGTGCGCTCGTCCCGACAGTAGATCAGCGGCGGACGTCCGTCGAGCTTGCCATCTACCGGCTGCCTCACAACACGTGCAGCGGTTTCCCCGAAGAGCTTCGTGGCTTCATCGCCCAACTTTGACCTCCACTCCCTGGCGACGCGCTCCGCACGCCGCGACTGCGCGAACGTTCTCAATGCCTCTTCGGCCTGCTCAAGGCCGGCGGAGTTCCTCTCGGCGAGATCCAGCGGGAGGATTCCGTCCTGATCGGCGAGCGGGGTGCGAAGGAAATCGATACGATTTTGCCCGTCCAGCGCCTCTTCCGAAAGCCTGATTATCGATTGCCGGCGACTGTCCGCTTCTTCCACTGCACGTTTGGCTTTGGCTTTCGCATCATTCTCGGCTTTCCGGGAGATCGCCTCCTTGATGGCGCGTGCCGCAGGCAGGTCGTGTAACGTGCGTGGTGATGTGCTGCTTCGCAAACGCAGCACATCGAGTAGGCCTTCCAAGTCGCTGTCGATCGAGGAGTCTGCGTCGAACGCCGGCTGGCGCAGCCTGCCTCTCTTCGTCATCTGCCACCAGGATTCGACCGTCATCGATCCGCGATCCTCTGCTGGAATCAGATCCAGGATTCGCGAGACGAGGCTCGAAACATGATTCCGGTGACCAATTCTCTTCCGGTCAGCTGCCTCCCAGTCGTGCCATCGGCCTGACAAGCCGGTGTTGAGCGCGAAGGAGAGGTGTTTCTGTTCGGTTAGCCGCACCTCGGCCAAGGCCTGAAGAAACCGGTGGACGGCCTCCCACGGTGTAAGGAACTCATGGTCGAGATGGCGCATCGCATCGGCAAGCTCTTTCGTCAGCGTGACAAAGTCGCTGTGGACATACCCCTCCTCGACGAGGCGGGAGATGATGTGGTCTGTCGATAGGAAACGATGATGATAGAGCCTTGGTCGCAGGATTGTTGCAAGGACCACCGACCGCCACGTCTCGCTTCGGACCGTGAAGCAACCTGTTCCTCCGAACTGGATCCCGAGATGTTGGCGCATTCCGAGAGCACGCATTGCGGCCAGATCTTTGATGCGAAGCTTCTGCTCGCCAGCACTCCGACGGGTCTCGCGATATGCCTCGATCTTCTGCCCCGCAATGGATGCCAGTCGTTCATCGTAGGCATCGGCGTCCTGTCGCGCGCGGAGGCGCATCTCCTCAACCGCGAGCTCGATCCTTGGACTGAACAGCCAAGTGCGTGGCGCGGCCGAGATAACGGCGCGTCGCACTTCTTCGGGCAGAGCGTTGCGGGGCACAGAGGACATGTCGATCTCTAAGGCCGCCGTCCCCAACTTCTTCAAACGGGAAATCTTCTCCTCTCCGCACGGGTGAGTCACGGCAATCTCAACGAAGAGACTCGACTCTCCGACTTCGAGGCGGAGGTCCGGTATCACTTCGATATGATCGCGGAATTCTAGCGTCGCATGATCGACGGTGATCTCGCGTTCTTCGGCGATTAATTGTTCATAGTCGCCATATGCTGCGTGCTCACGGGGAATGGTAAGCCGCAACTCATCCCGGATGATTTCCTTGCAGAGGAGATGAAGTGCGGTCTCTGGTCCGCCCCTGCAAGCAGGGCCGTGGTGGGCGAAGTGCGCGGCCTTCAGGTCATCCTTGAGGTTGGCGACCAGCGCTGCGTTGCAACGCGGGCAGACTAGGCGACAGGCTAGACCGCGGCTCGCCCTCGAGATGTGGTATAGCTTCCCGGTTTCGGGGTTCCGGCCGTAAACCAGCCGCGCGCTGTCGCTGCCAAAGTGCCGGCGAATCTCAAGGTCGTCGTGGCCCTGATTGATTAACATAGGTGGACAGTAGCCGCCGGCATGGGACGGCGGCTAGTCCTTCTCGCAGAGGCTGGCCCGTAGGAGGATCTAGCGGCGTCATCCTCTCGATGCTGACCCGACCTGATCCCGGTTGACAATGTCAACTTGCCGCCTGAATGGCGACGTTTTTACGCTCAGTTCTGTCAACCCGAAACGTGCGTTCTCTTAGCTCGGTAAGAAAACGCTTTACATTAAGTTTACACTAAGTTGACAAAGACGGGCAAAAATCGCCTTTTCGAAATCCTGTCAACTTACGGCTTTAGTCGCGGCGGAGCTGCCCCGAGGGTAGGCGCGGACCAGAGCGCGCCGGATCATTTGTCCCAAGCCTCGGCGTCTACCAAGACTGAAAAGACTATTTCATTTTGCGATTCAATCGCCCTCGCGGCTGTCTCTCAACCCGCTGAAGGGACAGGGTTAAATAGTGGTGCCGTGGGGACTGGGAGAGGCCGGCGAAGGTGATGATCCAGCTCGGCTCCGTTCTTTTCACTAGCCTCCCTTACTTGGGGAGATTATTCAGCCGCTGCATCCTGGTTTCACGCTTCCCGACATGAGTTCCGCCTCCGATGGCCAAACATGCGCGGCCTGTTGCCCGATGCAGCATGCGCGCCGCTTCCCCCAGCACCTGCCCCTGTGAGCGCCGGAAGCCGTCCTTCGGCTGATTGGCCTTCAGGGTGCGGTCCGCATGCTCCGCGATTTGGCTGGCAAGGTGCGCGTCCTGTCGGGGTTTGCCGGAACCGCTGACGTTGATGGCGAGGTTCGGCGCATAGGTGTTGGCGAAGTTGTTCCTGCCGACGATGCCGCCCGTGGCGAAGGCCGGTGCCTTGCCGATCTCTGAATTCCATCGGCCGGCGAATGGCGATCACTGGCAAGGCTAGTTAGCCACTCGCGGAGTGCCGGAGGTGGCACAGGCGCACGCGGAAACGAGACCCTGTGTATCACCCCTTCGGAGCAACATTTTTCCGGCCTGCTTCGTCACTCGCATTCTGACACGCCCAGCAGAATCGCGTGGCCCATCGACGACAAACGGACGTTTGAGTGCAACAAGCAGATCTCTCAATCGAACATGTCCGTAAGTTCGCGTATCGAAATCGGTGCTTCGGCGCTCAAGTTCGCGCTCGAGAAGGTCAATCGCCACCCAGTCTGCGGGATGATCAACAAGGCTGGCCATTGCACTCTTCACGATAAAATGGGCCTCGCCGAGCGGGCGTAGCGGCTTCATTTTGGAATGAGGTGCATGCAGCAGATCGAACCTCAGGTTCTCCAGATACACGAAGCGGCTACAAGCTCGCCTTAGCCGTTCCGGCGTGCTTTCACCGCCGAAAACATAGCATTCAAGATTCTGCTCCCGAATGCGGATCGCGAGGTGGGCGAAATCGCTGTCGCTCGATACGATGCAAAGTCCGCCGAAGGCGCCACCGTGCAGAAGATCCATCGCGTCAATTACTAGCGCGATGTCGGCAGCATTCTTGCCCCTGCCGGAAATCGCCAGATGACGCGGCACGATTGCGTGCCGGACCAACGTCTCCTCCCACACAACGCCTTGTGGTCCGGAAAAATCCCCATAAGCTCGCCTCACTACTAGCTGACCGTGTTTTTCCATCTCTTTGATGACTCGCCCGATCATCTTCGCCGGGACATTATCCGCGTCGATCAAGATAGCGAGGCGAGCGGAGCGCGGTTCTGTGGGCATCATGGTCTCCAATGCATCGACGCTTGCTAAACGCCAGCCCTTACAGAGAGGGATCGCATCTTCGGCGATCAGAAAAACAATCGAGCAGGCACCCCTGCCAACAGCGGCGTTCGACAAATGGCAGGGCCCAGGACCATCCTGGGGCCGTTCAAAGTGTCCATAGTCTGGAGTGATGCAGTGGTTACGCTACAGACAGGGGTAACATGTTTCAACTGCCGGTCAATTGCAAAATCTCCTGAGATCATTCAGTCATAGGAATGTCATCAATAGGGAGAATGCACGATGGACGATGAACCTGATCGCGTTAGCGAACGGACGATAGCCGACATGAGCTTCAAGATGAGTAAGGAGTGGCGCTATGGATTTAAGCTCAGGGCGCTCAAGGAGGGTATTTCGATGACAGAACTTCTAAAGAAATCGTTCGCCGAATATGTCCTAAATAATCCTTTGTAAGACAGGATCGGCTAGGGTCATGCTAGGTCGTGCTGGATAAAAGATCGTGTATGTTCAGTAATCGATGACTTATTTGTCTATATTCCAGACAGACGCAAGGCTTGTTCGCGAGAAGTCCAAGCCTAACCTAGTCGCAGATAGTTCACTGCGCCGGCATCAGTAAGGTCGCCCAACCCTCCCTGTAATCCGACCGGAACGACCATCAAAATCGACCTGCGCCCCCAGGCCGTCAGCGACGCTCCTGGAAATTTCATTCGAGGCTGATGATCGGCGCAGGCGCGAAGGTCGTCATCTTCTTGAGACCGCTGATCATGCCATCGGCGTATCTGGGGGTGCCGACTGCACCTTTGAGCCAGCACTGGCTCTTGCGCTTCATGTAAGTGAAACCGATGCAACGATCGTTTGCGACGCAGGCCATCCTGCACTGTTGCGCGGTCACGTTCCGCCCATAGGGCCTACGTGACAGATCTCCCCCAGGGAGGTCGACATTTTCGAACAAGGCCGTCTTTGGGTCGATCACTCCCATCGAGAATGCATTGGGATCGGGATCAACGCTGCTGAGAAATTTCCCAGAGATCGCAGCCGAGTTGCCGTCCGCTCTACCTTGGCTGGCCTTCAGAAAGCAGTTTGGGCCCGTCCCGACGTGCGGGTCGACGTTGAATGTGAATGCCTTGCACTGACCACCCATGGATAGACATGCTCTCGCGCAGTTCGCAGCGTCGGCGGTTCGCTGAGAGCTGATGTCATCGCCGTAAAGATCCAGGCCGGTAAAGACCGCCATTCGTGTTGGGCGGCGGGTGTATTCCTCGATCGACGAAAGTTTGGACAGTGACGGGCCGTCGACTGTATCCGGATCAGGGGCGGGGGCTGCTGCCGGTGCGGCCGCAGCCGAAAGCGGTTCCGCCGATCCTGCTGACGGGGTTACCTCTTTCGAAGCTGCGGTTGTGTGGTCGTTCTGCTTGCGATCAAGCCCATAGCGCGCGACTTCGTCGGGAGTGAAGATATGCATGTCCTTCGGAGGTGTCTTGAACATCACCGTCAGCACTTCGACCGGCGTATTGAAGCGGTTGAGAACGTCGATGATGTCCGAGATAGAAAGCTGAGCGCTGACCAGATCAGTGAGTCAGACGAGATCTGATGGACACCGAGTTCGCCATCGACCTAGCGTTCCACACCCGCAAGGAAGATGAATGCACATGCGGAGTAGCAACCTGCCTTTTTCGGGATGTAGGTCGCGAGCTTCCGCTCATGCACGTCGTCTGCGATCAAAAGGGCGATCTGAACCACACCGCCAGGGCTATTGAGAACGACCAGCTTGGCATTGGAGGCAGCCTCGGCCGCGCGGCGGAAGTTGAGCGCCGCCCCTGCATCAATCTCACCATTGAGAGAGATGATGTCCGAATGGGCGTCATCGACCGTAAAGGGGCCAAACGACTTCACAGCAGCATGGGCGGAACACAACTGAACCGCCAACATCCAAACGACCGGGAGCAACCGGCTCACGCAATACGAAAACGAACTCAGCACTTTTCGCCCCCCATGGCGAGCTTCAATATATGAAACACTCCGCGGCCTAGGGAGCAAGTGCGCGCGATAGATCTCTGCTAACCATCGGCTAACACTGCACCCTCGGCGAGGGTCTCGGTCTCATCCAGTCGAGACAATGCCACGATCGAAGATGCTGCCGTGGGGAAAAATCAGTCCGGCGGGCCACTTTCCATCTGGTGCAGCCAGCGAACCGCGTCGTCGAGGCGATCGTCCCCCCAGAATAACTCGCCATCGACGACGAAACTCGGGGAGCCGAAGATGCCGAGGGCCTTGGCTTGCTGAGTGGCGTGGACAAGATCGGCTTTCCCTTTGTCGGAATCAGCGAGCCGCAGCACACGCTCCGCGTCCTGCCCGGCAGCACTAATGCTGGCGGAAAGGTTGGGCTCGCTGCCCGCAGGCTCCCCCGCTTCGAACCACCGCCGGTAGGTCTCCCGCGCATAGGCCGGGCACCAGCCCTCGGCGGCCCCGATGAGAGCGACGCGATTAGCACGTTCCAGTTCGGCGAGCGGGTATGGCGCAGGCAGCCTCGGCAGTAAACCGTAGAGCGCTGCCCGCCGTTCAACATCCCGCCACATATAGGCGGCCTTCACAGGCTTCGTGCGGAAAGGAATGTTATCCATCTCAATCATGATGGTGCGGACATTGAAGGGCCGCCAGCTGAAGCGCACCCGGGTCGCCGCCTCTACCTGGGCCAGGCGCATTACCGATAAGTAGCTGTAAGTGCTGCCAATGCAAAACCAGAACTCGATCATGGGATGCGTCGTCGCCCCAATCAGATAATGCTCCAACCCCGTCAAATGACCTTACCATATTTCAAGGATGGGGGGGTCGAGTTCCAACGCACATGAACCGTCCGCATGACCGGCCCGTTCGGTAGGATAATGCATAGGGTTGAGGTGCGTTGGTGGTGTCTGCACACTGGCCGCGTAGACCATCAGGGTGAAGTCCCCCGACGGCATTGTGCCGAGCTGGTCGGCGCTGAGTGGCTCGCCGTCTATCCGTAGCCAAGGGTCTCAAGTCGTGTGGCGACGGCGGGGCGTGCTACCCGCCGAGCCCGCAAGAGTGTGGGACATTGATCGGGATCGATCCTAGCCGTTTGCCATCGTAGCCTTCCGCGACCGTAGCTATCACCGCGGGATTCCAGCCGTAACCGCAGTGGGCGGTGTCCGGGCGCTCCAACAGACCGAGGTATGTCTGATCGTTTGAGACAATCACGTTGGTAATTTTCATGTCCTCCGGCAGATACGCTTTGGGGAAGAGCCGATAGCTCAATAAATCATTTGGATCCGTGAAGGCGACAAAGCGGATGGGGCCGGACGGCTCCGCCACAAACGTCTTGTTTTTTCGAACTCGCGCGCTGGCGAACACGTCGAGGAGCGATCCGCTGGCGCGATCCACCGATCTGTCAGCTGCAATCTTGGCTGTGCCTGGAGAGTAGGTTGCGGCGTTCAGGAGAGGGATCTGGTTTGCCAGCAGGAACACCATCTGGACATCGCCGAGGCGCTGGGCAATCCGCGGCTGTTCCCATGCCGGGGTGGTTTGCCATATCGATACGATCGCGTCGGAGAGTATTTTGCTGCCCAAGCTTTCGGCGACCAGGATGGTCTTTCGCCGCGGCTTGCTATCATCGATCAGGCAGCGGCCGGCGGCTGAAATATTGCCGCCCAGAGCGTCACAGACTTCGGATCGCATCCAGGATCTGATCGGGTTGCCAGCAATGCCCGTGTAGATGACGGCGTCGGAAAAGCAGTCGTCGATTAGACCTTTCTTGAGATCCCTGTTCAGGCTGGCACGCTTCAATTCATCATTGTGATCGAGCCCAATCGCGATTTTTGCGCCGGCCGCGAGCGGTGACCAGACGAGAAAACGGAGTTCGAGTGCATGCCCGTTCACATCATGGTCGAACGTGACGCGCGCGGCGCGCTCTGGGCCATACATAGTGTTTCGACTAGACGACCCAATTGCGATTGCCTGTTGGAGAAGCGCGTGACGATTACCTGCCCAGTCTTCTTCGTGAGTGCACATCCCATGCACCCATACAACCCGTAGGTCTTGTTGCTTGGCAAAGCTCATTATGCCGCCAAAGCTAGACGCGTTGTTCTGGCCAGGCTCTTCAATCTTCGGGGGGATGTAAGGAGTAGCGCACCCGGAAATCAGCAGTGCAGCGCCGAAGAGGAATGCAGAAAATAGCTCGCACAAAGGGCGCTTTAATATTGGTGCCATTTCTCTTCCCCCACTCACTCATCAGTGAAGCTGAGAACGGGACAAAAAGCGAGTCGTTCAACGTGCAAGGACTATCTGGTGGAAGACGCTTTGGGCCGCGCTCCTGGCAGCGGAATGCGCAACCCGCTAAGCCTAGCGTCGATTATCGCGCCAAGCCTGGCGTCACATCGGTGCGAGTCGCCGTCGATGTGCTTCTCTGGCCTTCAATTCCGAGGCAGCTTGTGAATTTCCAGCCTTACCGGTCCACCTCTGTCACAACTGGTGCAGAAAAGCGCTCTCTCGACCGTGCTAAACAGCGCATTCTTGCCATAGCGCCGAACAAGCGCGGTTGGCTTTACCTCGGCGTGATGCGAGCAGTTTTTGCACCAGGCACGCAGCTTATGCCACTCGCGCAGGTCGCCAAGGGCGACATCGAGGCCTGCGTGCACGCTGCCATCGACGATGGTCTGCGGGTCGGCCTTGGCCTCGCCTGGTGTCAGGATCCTCTCCATCACATGTCTACTGTTGTAGTGGATCAAAAGCATCCCCGGGCGGCGCCGGATTGCGGCCTGCCAGGCGGCCTGGCTGACCATGGAATCGGGGGACCGACAGATCGTCTCGACAAGTTGCTTTTCGTCGCGATCCCAAACTTCAATCCGAAAATTGTCTTCTGCCCTTTTTGCCATCGCTTCGCCGGTCGATGCTTTTCAGCAGCGCACTTGTCCCTTTTTTCAATCTCCGATACGTGACGAATAAGGAACATATTCCTGTTCCGTCAAGGGCGCGCTTGACTCTTTTGTTCTCATTTCGTTCACTGGCGGTATGAGCGACGAAAGTAGGCATCCCATGCAAGAGCACGTGACGGCGCCCGGCATCCAGCATCATTTCTGCGAACAACCAGGCTGCGGCAAGGATGCGGGATGGGGCTTTGCCAAGCCGAAGCAGGCACCACGTTGGTTTTGCTTCGAACACCGTGCGGAGGGCGAACTCTTCCTTCGACAGGAGACCAGCAATGACCCGCTTGAGCATCGCAGAAGAGCTTGAAATTGCTGCCGATCAGATTGCGGACGTTTCGCGAGCTGATCTTCAGGTCATGCTTCGCAGGGCAGCGCTCGTGCTCAGGAACGTCACAGGCATTGTCTTGGAACCGAATGTTGATGAATCACTTGTTGGCCTCGCGGCCGAAATGGGGGCCTCAAAATCGGATCTGATCAAGACGATTGTGGGCGATTGGCTCGTGACCAATGCCTATCTGCCAGTCCCCTGCGCTCTGGATGAGGAGAGCAGCGTGGATGGAAATGCATGATCAACCGTCCCAGGCACCCAAGCGTGACAAAAGAACGGCCGAATGATCTGGTTGGGATTGTTCTGAATCGCGCGCCAATGCTGCAGCAGCCGCCGGGTGGTCGGCATGAGCTTCCATTGCGACGGGTTGGGCAGGCTGCGCCCGGTCTCAAGCTTCTGCCGAAGTTCATTGACGATCGGAGATGGGTTGAAAGCCGTTGCCTCGGTCGCAAGGTCGGCGTTGAACACCATACTCGTCTGCGCTGAACGACCCGTGACGGATGACGCCCGGCAGTGCGGTCCAGAGCGCTGAGCGGCGGCGTGCCTCAATGATCACGTCCGTGGGTCGCCCCTCGCTCTGCCTGATGTCTCCGTGCCGGGCCGGCGACACAGTCGAGTTCAAGAAAGCGTCCAGGGCGCTCTTTCTTTCATGCGTGGTGTATCTCGCAGGGAATGTGGCGCATGGCGTTGGTGAGGCTCCCAGACCGGGTTAGAGGCATTACGATTACGGCATGTCGGCGCCGATCTGCTGGCCCGCCGGGACCACATCGAAATAAGCTCTATGAACCAACACCAATTGCGCCTATGGGCGCGGACTTATCCTCGACATTCCGCTTGATTCAGTTATGGGCATGACCTCGCATTCCATCGTTCTGCCGGCCGTCAAGTCTTCTGCGGCCCACCGTCTCTCCTACGTGGAGCAGCAGGTAGAGAAGAAGCAGAAGCGGTTTCAGGACCGGGTCGTCCTGCAACCGCAGATCGACCTGAAGGCCTACACATGCCGAGCGATCATCGACTGGGCCGATATCCGCTTCCAGACAGTGAAGCATACCCAGTGGAGATGGATTAAACACTATATCGACAGAGCAATCGGGGAGAGGGTCTACGTCGAGAAAAAGGCGCTTGGCGATGACGGAAAATACCGGGATTTCCGGGTGCGCATCCAGGAACCGACCACCAAGGATCTGCTGCTTGCGGAAGAAGTCGTCAGGGCGAAATGGAACCTGTGCGAGCCGGTCACAATCGTTGGCCTCGAAGTCAGTGTCGATTTCAAGCCGCGAAGACCGTCCGACGAGGCACTTGCGCTGATGTTCGGTGTCCTGGTGCGCAGCCACCTACCCAGCCGGGATGTCATTGACGAGCCGGCCGACCGCCCGAGGTTCGCTTGGGACAAAGGCGACGACGCCACCAGCTACGTGCTCGGTTATGATCCGAGACATCCCGACCGCAGCGACGTTTTCCTGCTCGATCCAACGAAGGACAAACCGGCAACAATCGACTCCACCTACTACGCCGGCGCCAAAGGATCGCAATGTGCGTGGCGAACCATGATCAAGCTGCTCGACAAACAGAACATCGCCACTGGTGCCAGGGAGGTTCTGCCGGAAGCGGAGCGAAGGGTTCGTATCGAGGTCACCGTGGACAAGGGCGAACTCAACGAGATGAGCATCCGCTCGATCGAGGATCTTGCAGGCTTCAAGTTCCAGCGCTTCCACGGCCGATACTTCAAATTCGTCCTGCCTACCTTCCCGGACGTAGCCTACGAGCCGGAAGAGAAAAGGCGACTGCCCTTGGAGCTGCTCCGGAAGACGCGGCTGCAGCGGTTTCTGAACGCGGGTGTCGTGGGACTGGAAGCCTGGGACGAGGCATGGCGAAGGAAGAAGAAGCAGACTCGGAAGGAGACCCTCAAGAGCGACCTACCTTTGGCGCTGACATCCATCATGGCCGGAAGCTCCAGCTCGTTGAAAGATTACAACGAGATCACAAGAAAGGTGATACAGGCCCTCCGTCATATCGATGACCGGATGCGGCTGAAAGGTCCATCCCCGAGCTCGGGCGCCGGCAATTCTTGAGGACCTGGAGTCCTCTCACTCTCTTTGTATGTTGTATGCTTATGGTGGTGAAGAAGGGTGGCTCGTCTATGCCCTCATGTCATGAAACAAGTTATTAGAGCCGAAACGTGAGCCACGATGCCCGTGTCAGCGTCGGCAAGCAGTTCAGCGCTTGCACGAGAGTCGGTAGACGCACATTTCCGTGGAGAAAAGCTGAAAGTGCGTTCTACCCGTCGGCCCGCGGCGATCGCGCCGGTTGGGGCATCAGGGCCGATCCGGGGGTCATCGCCGAACAGCGCCACGCTGCCGGCCCCACGATATGACCCACGCGCTCTAGGTAAGACCCAAGTGGCTTTTCACATTACTGACGATCGCGCGATACAACAGCGACATTGCTGTTCGTTTCAGATACGTGCCCTTGTCACAGGGGCGCTCAGGGGTTGGTGCCGACGCTGTCAATGCATCAATGACGCATCGGGCGCGCGGAACCAGCCAGTGACGCGCCCCCGCAAGAATCTATTTCATTCTCATCCGCATTGAGAACACTCGACAGGGTTTAGAAAAGTCAATGAATGAAGCTTGCCCGCTTGTCGCCTACAGTTTTGCGTATGTGAGACGACAGCTTCGATCCGCGGTCGAGGTCCATGCCAACGTCACGCTCATGCGCCAGCTCGCAGCCCAGCTGGACTTCGAGAGAAGAAGCGGCAGGCGCATCCTGGAGAAGGCGCCCGATTGGAGCACTTGCCGGACGACTCCTTTCGTTTCGCGAGAGAAGTTTCGGCATGCGGTCCAGGTAGCACGTAGCGCAGGCGCCGACCTGCTTTTGGCTGACATCCGCGAACTCATTGGACGCACGAGATGTGACCGGATGATCAAGTGCGTCGATGTCTTAAATGCTCTCGATGTTGAAGTCTGGGATGCATCCTTGAATCGCACATGGAAATCGATGTCGGAGGACGAACGACGCCCTCTCATCACTGACGCCATGCGGATGAATATATCGCGGTCGGAATCGGTGAAAGCCGGAATTCGGCTATCCCGGACTGAGAAGTCTGGGCTTCCGAACGCCAACTACAAGCGCGGCAACCGCGCCAACCGCCGTAACGCCAATCAGCGTGCGCATCGCCTTCAGGATTTCGTCCTGGAGGAGATGGCCAAGCTGCCGGCTGGCAAGAAGCTCTCTCCATCGGCCCTGGCCGCGGCGCTGAACGCGGCTGACGTTTCCTCCGCTCGAGGTGGGCGCTGGACCCATAACACTGCAAAGGACCTTTTGGCCCGCATTGGCACTTTGGCGGAGAACCCGACGTCAGCGAGTGGAGCCCGCCGGAAGCTGCGCGATTCTTAGTGACGGAGCAGCCATCACTCGGAATAGGCATGTGCAGGTATTGACCGTCATGCAGATAGCTACACGTGTCCCTGAAAGCGTCGAGCCAATTCGTGTCTTGCTCTGGCCCGATCTGTGCCGCAGGCGCATTGTCACCAAGCGTGGGTAATCGCGACGCCGCTTTCCCGCTCCACGGGCGCGGCGATGATTTTTCCAGCATGGCAACACCAGACCCACGCTGCCTGTCGAAGGGACCGAAGCCTCGCCACATCGTCGATCCTTATGATCACATCGACCAAATCAAGGTCAGGACGCGGGATTTTCGGTAACTAGGGACCGTTATCCACCGGTTGCATTGTCAGGACGTGACCCGATGCGGACGCTTGATCATTAGGAGCGTATCGTCCGCTTTGCTGCCAGAAGCTGTCACCGCCGCGGTAAGCATGTCGGACTACAGCATTTCCCTGGCATCTGAGTTAATATGGCGGCTGAGGGACCCGAATTCAGCCTTGGGAGAGCTGTGTGGACGTTGCCGCTTGGTTGCGAGGCCTCGGCCTCCAGCAATACGAGCAGGCATTTCGCGACAACGCGATCGACGCGGAAGTCCTGCCGGAGCTGACCGATGCCGACCTCGAGGAGCTCGGTATGCTCCTCGGTCATCGCAAGCGATTCCGCAAGGCGGTAGTGGGGCTGGGGCCGTCGTCAAGCCATCCCGACGCGAGCACCGATGACATCGCGGCTCAGAGCCGCACCCGGCAGCAAAGCGCGGAGCGTCGACAGCTGACCGTCATGTTCGTAGATCTCGTCGGCTCGACGGCGCTGGCGACGCGTCTGGATCCCGAGGACCTGCGTGAGATCATCGGAGCGTATCACCGCTGTGTCGCTAATACGGTCGCCCACTTCGGCGGCTTTGTCGCCAAGCACATGGGCGACGGAGTCTTGGTGTATTTCGGCTACCCGCAGGCGCACGAGAACGCCGCCGAGCAGGCGGTGCGCGCTGGCCTTGCTCTCGTCGATGCCGTTAGGCGACTCCCAAAGCCCGAGCCATTGCGGGTTCGTATCGGCATCGGCACCGGACAGGTCGTCGTCGGCGATCTGATCACCGCCGGCGACGGGCACGAGCGCGGCGTGGTGGGCGAGACGCCGAACCTCGCCGCCCGCCTGCAAGCTCTTGCCGAACCCGACGCGGTCGTGATCGGGCCGCAAACGCGGCAGCTGGTCGGCCATCTTTTCGAATATCGCGATCTTGGCGCCGTCGAGGTGAAAGGCTTTCCGGAGCCGATCCATCCCTATCAAGTGGTTCGTGAGAGCGCTGTCGAAAGCCGGTTCGAGGCGCTGCATGGGACGACGCCGACGCCGCTGGTCGGGCGTGAGGAGGAGGTCGACCTGCTGCAGCGCCACTGGCATCGCGCGAAAAGTGGTGAAGGTCGTGTGGTGCTGCTCTCAGGCGAGCCCGGCATCGGAAAGTCGCGCCTCACCGTCACCTTGCAGGAGCGGATCCAGAATGAGCCACACACCCGCTTGCGCTATTTCTGTTCGCCGCACCATCAAGATAGCGCGCTCCACCCGACCATTGCGCAGCTAGAGCGTGCCGCCGGGTTGGAGCGCGACGACCCGCCTGAGAGGAAGCTGGATAAGCTTGCGGCCCTGCTTGCCCCGGCCTCGCCGGAGGACGGGGCGCTGCTGGCCGAGCTGCTGTCGTTGCCGACCGAAGGCCGCTTCCCGCCTCTCCAACTGACGCCCCAGCGTAAGAAAGAGAAAACCTTCGATGCGCTGCTCCGGCAGCTCGAAGACTTGGCGCGACAAGGTCCGGTGCTGATGCTCTTCGAGGATGTGCACTGGATCGACCCCAGCTCGCGCGAGCTGCTCGACCTTGTCATCGAGCGGGTGCCGCTCCTGCCAGTGCTGCTTCTCCTCACGTTCCGCCCCGAGTTTCAACCGCCGTGGACCGGGCAGGCGCACGTCACGGTTCTTGTCCTCAACCGGCTCGACCGTCGTGAAGGCGCCGCGCTGGTCCAGCGGGTCGTCGGCACCGGGGAGCTGCCGAGCGACGTTGTCGCGGAGATCATCGAGCGCACTGATGGGGTGCCACTGTTCGTCGAGGAGCTGACCAAGGCGGTGTTGGAGGGCGGCAACACCAGGACAGTGCTCTCAAGAGCTGCTGCGACGGCCTTGAATGTCCCCGCCACGCTGCATGCCTCGTTGATGGCGCGGCTCGATCGCCTCGGCTCAACCGTTAAGGAGGTCGCACAGGTCGGCGCGGTTCTCGGTCGGGAGTTCTCCTACGAATTGCTGGCAGCGGTCGCACAGCGAAATGCCGCTGATCTAAATGGCGCACTGGATCAACTCGTCGGCGCCGGTCTGGTGTTCTGCCGCGGGACGCGGCCACTGGCCACTTACCTCTTCAAGCATGCGCTCGTTCAGGACGCAGCGTATGGCACGCTGCTGCGCGCTAAGCGCCAGGAGCTACATAAGCGTGTCGCAGATGTGTTGGAGGAAAAGTGGACCGAAATCACTGAAGCGCAACCTGAGCTCCTCGCGCACCACCTTCAGAAAGCTGGGGATTGGGCGAACGCGCTCGATCACTGGCAAAAGGCGGGAGGGGCCGCCGTGGCGAGAGCTGCCACTCGGGAAGCCGTGTCGCACTTTGCCAGTGCGATCGACTGCAGCAGGAGACTTGGCGATGTGTCCGGCGGTGCCGAACGGATGACACGTCTCCACCTTGCGATGGCCAATGCCTTGATGCAGGCTGAAGGGTATCGTTCTGAGCGCCTTGGGAAGACGCTTGAAGATGCACGTCTTGCTGCCGCGAACACTGCGTTGGTCGAATTGCAATGTGACGTTGCGCTGTCACTCGCTCCATTTTTTTATGCCACTGGGCGCAATCACGATTACCTGACCCTGGCCGAAGAGCAGCTCGCAAACTGTGCCGATCTCCTTCCAACGGCCTATCTGAGTGGTCTTTGGGCAACCAAAGGGATTGCTCATTTCAACCGGGGAGAACAACCGCAGGCAGCGGAGGCGTTGCGGAATGCCTTAGATCTGATTGATCGTGTTGACCCAAGTCGTCGTATTTTGTTCGCTGGTGCGGATCAACGTGTCTCTACCCAGGACTATCTTAGTGGTTCGCTGATCATTTTGGGCTTCATCGATGCTGCAGTCAAAGAGAACGAGCGCTTGGTTCGAAATGTTGACCAATTCGACAAGCCCTTCGACTTAGCCTGGCGTCTTCTCGCTCAGTGCCTTTTGTGTGCGCTAATCGGTCAATACGAGGAACTCCTTGAGAACGCTACGAAGATCGTCGAGATTTGCGAACGGCATGGCTACACGGCACGTCGAAGCAGCGCCATTAGATGGCGTGGCCATGCCCGCTCGCATTTAGGTGAACTGGATGCCGGCATCGATGACGTCCGGGAGAGTATGCTTCTTTGGCGTGGGCAGGGCGTTGTATTTCATACCCCTGAGAAAGCATGCGAACTTTGTGATCTACTCCTGCGGGCCGGTCGCATCGAAGACGCATCGCAAATGCTTGATGATGTCGATACCCTCGTTTTCGATACGGACGAGGCGAGCTACCTAGCAGAATGTATTCGCCTTCGTGGCCAAATCGCCGCGGGCAGAGATGACCTGATGGGTGCCGCGCACCTATTCGAAACAGCAATTGCCACTGCCCGTCGGCAGCAAGCGAGACTCTTCGAGCTTCGCGCCGCAACGCAACTAGCACCAGTTCTGGCACGTCAAGGTCGTGTCCATGAGGCCGCGACGCGCCTGCAAGCGGTGGTCCACACATTTAACACTAGGTATCCAATCGTCGACCTCATCGCGGCGCAAAGGGCGCTGGACGCCCTGAGTCGTTGAGGTCGCATCATCTGCGTCGGTTCCGACAACGTAGTTTCGTCGATTTGATGCAAGCTTGTGCTCATTGCGCACCCGAGACGCGCGTTCGCCCGTTTGGACTGGAATGTAACGGAATGGTTGAGATAAGACGTTCACGCTTGTCCCCGCGTAGGTCCGAATTATTGGCTCCCTTGCCGCACCGTCTCGACCCCGAGTGACCCTCTCGGCAACGGTCGCAAAAGTTCAGCTTCGGGCTTTGTTAGGTGGATCCAGGCTGCCCAGTCCGCCGGCTGGAGCACAACGACTTGTCGGTTGTGGTAAGGAGCCACGTCCGGCCCCGGCTCAGTCGTCAGCATGGTGAACGTAGGCGGCTTGTTGCCGGCGCCTTCTTTCCACAACGCGGCGATCGCCATCAACGGAGAGCCATTAAGCGCGAACCTGTGTTTCGCCTTGGGATACTTCGTTCCCGTGAATTCGAAGAACGCAGATGCCGGAACAAGGCAACGCTTGCTGCCGCCGAATTGACGGCCCTCAGAACGGAAGTTGAATCCGGGTCCGCCCTTTGGTCCCGTTGGCGGAAATCCGAACGTCATCGAAACCAGTTCGATAGTGTCGCCGGCGGCGCGCATTACAGGGCCGGGATCGTTGATCCGGATGTCATCCGCCTGCGGCAGATCAAGCTCGGTCTGATGGCTGGGGATGCTGAGCGCCAGCGATTGCATCATCCGGCAGTATTCCGTCCAGGCGATATGCTGCTCGTAGTCGTTGCACATAAATGGCTCCGCACGTCGTTTCGGGTGTTCGATTCAAGATAGCGTATAACTCTCGTGCCGACGGGTCACTTGACTCAATGTTCTCTTTTCGTTCACTATAACGCGAAAGGAGCCGATCTTTGAAAGGCACGCAAGAACCGGTCGTTCCAGTCGAGTTCGCTGGCGTCTTTTTCTCTGTTCATGAGATGCCAAACGGTCGATTTCGAATTGATTTCGAGGGGCAGGCAATACCGTCACTGCCCGGTGCTACCTACGGTTTGGCTATTAGGGCTGGCGCCAGCAAAGAGCGGGTGGAGAAGCTCCGTGAGTTACTCGAAGAGCTCTGCCCCGAATACTACGCTGGGTTCCTGGATCGAGTGAATGATGAGGAGTTCCAGGACTGGATGATGGAAGGCTATGACATCGCCGGCTATTTGAATCCGGGCCGCGTGCTGGGTCCAGGCGATGAACTGGGCCGCGACCCATTCGCATACGATCGAAAGTGATGAGCGACGAGATCAGACTCCCAAGGCCAGAACACGTAACAGCGCCCGGCGTTCAGCATCACCGATGCGAGCATCCTGCCTGTGGCAAGGATGCAGGATGGGGGTTCGCCAAGCCTAGGCAGCCTTCTCATTGGTTCTGTTTCGAGCACCGCTCCGACGGCGAGCGGTTCCTCTGATTCCCAGAGATGTAGTGATCAGTGAGTGATTCCATCTCGCCGCGATCGATGAGAGGTGCTTTACGTCGATGATGAGCCGTTTGACACGATTCATCGCCCTTGCCGCTGGCGCGGGGTGTTTACCCTCGGCATTCTATGCGGAGCTGCGCAAGAATCCGCTGGTTGAAGAGCCAGCCTGCCGTCCCATGACTGCGGCTAACGAAGCGCTCGCCAGGATGCCCGGCTTTCAGGCGATGTAACGCGCGATGGGGATCCATCGCGCGTGCTCCCGCTTCGCTCGAGACAACATAGTCGGGAGACCCAACATACCAGCGCCAACGGGTGCCTGCTGGTGGGCGCTTAAATGTGAATTTCCATAAGTTAACCGGGGCCGTGCTGCTATACCGGCAGTCAGATAGTTGCGGGCATGAAGCCGCCCTTCATTGCCATCTCATTGGTGAGCTTGGTGGCGCCCCGCTCGGTGAGCCACCCGTCTTTTCCGCTAGTTGGACCATGGATAGCCTGGCTGGGATTGTCATTATATTAGCGTAAGCGCATATTGGCCCTGCAAGCGGTCTGCTGTAAAGACGTTCGTTGGGCGCCGATGTCCGACAACCCGGCAATTACTCGCCCTCGTTGTCTGCATCTGCACATGGACTTCGCTGGTCGGCATTCAAAGGGAGGACTTCGATGCGCTACTTTCCAGCCACTTTTTGTTTCGTCGCACTAGTTATCGGCGGTGGCGAATCTGCAGGTGCCCAGACAGCCCAATCAAGCATAGAGGCGAACAATGCGGACTTTGTTGCGAAGTTTGCCGCTAAGGATACGGCAGGCTTGGCTCAACACTATACCGAAGACGCGGTAGCGTTTCCTCCTAACGAAGAGCGGGTCGCCGGCCGCGAAAGCGTTCAGAAGATGTGGCAGAGCTGGATCGATGCAGGAGTGACCGATCTGACCCTGAAAGCGGCGCAGGTCGAGGAGAGTGGCAATCTCGCGTATGAGGAGGGCACCTACTCTATCAAGATTCCCGGTAGTGACGGCAAAACCAGTGAGGAAATCGGCAAATACATTGTCGTTTGGAAGAAGGGCGCCGACGGCGATTGGCGACAGCATCGGGATATTTGGAATACGAACCCTACTAAGAAGTAGAGTTCCCCAATCACTCCCGGTCACCGGCTCGATATCCCGGTCGATGAGCTCCATAAGGGTTTTGCGGTTTCAGCGTCCCGCTCGTCGCGTCTGAGAAACTCGCTGGTGACCGTGCCGAATTGGCAATGCCCAAATACGCCGCGCAAGCCAACTAATGATTACCCCGCCAAGACGACAGAGCGAATACCCCGATCGCGAATTCGATTGCCAAGAGGCCACGGAGCCTGGCTTTTCAGGCGATTGTCGCGTGCGTGATCAAGGCCGGCTGGACGCGCGGGAGATTATGCGCTTCGCTGAGGCGGCTGATCGCCGCCGATAACATGACCCAGAGGGAAATGCTAAAGTTGAGGCACGGCTCGCAGTGGCTTGCGCCGTGATCCCCTGGCAGGGCGTTCTAGGCCGCGCGGCGACCTTGACGACCCTTAACGCCGCTCCAGAATCAAGGAATGGCTTGGGAACTTGCGGAAATCAACGTCGGTGATGAAGTGTCGATCACCGTGACCGTCCTGAAACTGCTGGACGACGGCCGAGCTAGCGTCAGCATCCCGTCATACGGCTTTCCCTATTCGATCCCCGCTCCCAAGAAGGCCAAACCTGGTGACGAGCTACAGCTTACAGGCGAGGTCACCCGCATCGATGAGGACAACCGCAAAGTCACCGTCAAAGCCGGTGGATTGGTTACGGTTGACGTTGATGCGATTTCCGATTGGACGCCTGTTCCTCGAAAGAAGACAACTCTCGGAGACGAACCGGATTAGACCGCGAAGGCCGTTCCAGGCCTTGGGTCGAAACGGGTTTACCAATGCTAACGCATACGGCGCGATATGAGGCAGTTTGGGCATAGACAGCTGCCGGGCCGCTCCAACCGGCCTGAGCTAAGCCGCCCCTTCTGCCCTTTCTCCTCTCGATGGCGGAGTCGAGCAGCGGACCAGTCCCGCCGGGCGAGGCCTGTCAGCGTTCAAGGTCACGAGGGCGGTATCACCTCACAGCAGGTCTTCGGCAACCCCGTCGAATTTCCTGAGACCTACGCTTGGAGGCTTTTGCTTAAGAAGCCCCGTTCAGATGCAGCCGCCTCGAATGCAGCGAACGCAGCCTGGTGACTGCAATGTCCGGCCAGGCATTCCTCAACCATTCGGATTGCCTCAAGTCGGGACGGCTTGTCCATGAATGGCCATGGTTGCTGAAGCGCGGTCTCAGCATCAGGTATCGACGCAACCAGCATCGATTTGTGATTCAGGTAAATCGTAATCGGTATAAACGCCGGCATCTTTGTCGCTTCTCCAGAATTGAAGTGGCTAAACGCGAAGACATGGCGGTGGTTGCATGGACGTGCATCATCGCGAACTTATTAACACTGCCCGATGGCGTCGAGGCCGAGGCCGCGTTGCTCGGTCCAAGGGGCGGGACGTTCGAAGAGCCTGAATCGTTACCTGAACGATGAAGCCCGCGCCTCACGGAGGGAGGACGCGGGCTGATCGGAGCATCGCCCGACCGGCAGCAATCTTGAGAGGGATCCAAGACGATGCTGCACGTCCCGAACTTCCGGCTTAAACCAATGTTCCGGCGAGGGTCGAAAAAAGGCGATGAAGCAGGGCCTATTTGCGTTGCATCTACCGACCCAACGGCAGTTTTGACGCTGAGACAAGTTCGTCCTCGTCAGTGATTCCGGCCGCATAATTTGCAAGGATCCGGGATGCGAGAGCCTCACGTAGGTGTTCGGAGTCGCCCTCCCGCTTGAGCCGGTCGAACACACGGCCCAGCATAGCTACTTCGGATGCACTGAAGACGCCAAATTCTTTAGCCTTTCGATAGATCGGCATACCACCCCTCCGGCTAAACCATTCTACGCAACAATACGATTCAGGACATCTCGGACAACAAAAAAGCACCTTTCAGCACGGCGGGCGAGACGCCTCACCGAGCGCCGATTATATCTGAAAAGAGCCACCTACCGCTTGGCAGCTAGGGCCTTTGCTTCCCGGAGCAGCGACGCCCATTGGAGCCCGAGGATTAAGATAAGCTCTCGGGCCTGCTCTTCGGTAATGCCGGTTTCTTTGACCAGGCGTCGAACGACCATTTCAGGGCTGTTCGGCGCTCTATCCTGTTCGTCAGCCATGGGAGAAACTCCTTACGCCAAACTTCCTATCTGGCGCTAGTTCCCGAGCGCGTGACGAAAAAGCACCGAGTCCCGAGCGCGTGGACGAAAAAGCACCGAGCTAGCCCTACCCAGCCGTATTCGGCAATTGGCAGCTTCGGCATGGCGACGTCAGTCCTGAGACGTCAGCCGGCCGGCTACTCGGGCGTCAGCGGCTCAAGCGGGGCAGGCGCTGGCGTGATGATGAATTCCACGGCGCCTGCTATTCGCTGGGCTTCAGCAAAGCGTTGCGTTCGGCCGCTCGCTGGACGGATTCGACAACAAGGACCAATGAAGGCATGATCTGTCGATGGTGTCGGGGGATACCTCAATGCGTTTAAATCGAAATGCTAGGCGGTCGGCCTTTCGACAGCCGCAAAGGCTGTTGGCGGTTGTGACGGCGCTGGGGGTCGCAGGTTATTTCGTGTCTGGCGGCGGGCCCGCGGCATCCTTGACGCCTTTGCTGGGTTCGATGCTTGGGGCGGATCCGATTGCCGGCATCGCAACTGTGATCGACGGCGACACGATCGAAATTCACGGCCAGCGGATCCGCTTCAATGGCATTGATGCGCCCGAGTCCTCCCAACAATGCGACGACGCGAGGGGCTTCCGATATCAATGCGGCGCGAAGGCAGCCGCGGCTCTTGACGGCTTTCTTTCAGAAGCCCGCTCGGTGCACTGCGAGTTCGCCAGTTGGGATAGCTATGGCCGTTACGTCGGCAACTGCTCGCGTGGCGACGGGCTCAACATCGCCGGCTGGTTGGTCGAGAACGGCCATGCGCTCGATTGGCCGAAATATAGCAGCGGCGCCTATGCAGGTCAGCAGGCGCTCGCCAAGGCAGCGGCGCGCGGAATCTGGTCGGGATCGTTCCAGGTGCCGTGGGAGTGGCGGGCTGAGCACATTGCCAACGAGAAGTCGACGAGCGCTCCGCTCTTCGCCACCGGCAACATCGGGTGCAAGATCAAAGGCAACATTTCAGCCGAAGGCGAGCGCATCTATCACTTGCCAGGACAGAAATTCTACGACGTAACCCGGATCTCGGAATCAAAAGACGAACGGTGGTTTTGCTCAGAAGCAGATGCCCGTGCGGCGGGGTGGCGACGATCAAAGCGATAGGAATCTGGGGCAGGAGAAGCCGCTTTGCGTAGGTCCATAGTCGTGTGGGCGATATGCGAAGGGCGAGGCGTGGGGGAACTATGAAGCATTCAGTGATTATCCTGGTGACGGCGCTGTCAGTGTTGTCCGTGAATAGCTCGTCGTTACGCGGGGAACAGACGAACGAACTGCGGAACGTTGTTTCGAGCACCGGGACTCAATTCTCGCGAATGACGACCCTGCCGAGGGTGCTCGCGCAGAGTTGGTCTTGCCAGCCGCGGTTAACGTGTTCTCGAATCAGCTCTTGCGGTGAGGCACGGTGGTATCTTGAGAATTGCTCTTGGGGCGGCAAGCTCGATCGGGACAGCGATGGAATACCGTGTGAATCGTTGTGCTGATCTTACTGCCGCCCAGTGATGTGAACCGACGGATTTGGAGACGTTTAATGCGTTCTGTTGGCTTTCTCGTCGGTGTCGCGATGGCATGTTTGCCAGGCATTGCTCGAAGCGAACAGCTTTTTTCATATTTTTCCCAAGGAGGTGACCCACTACAAGCCAACGTCACCATCAGTCCCTGCCAGGGCGAAGAGGTGGCTGAGTGTGTATCCCACAGCCTCTCATGCAGCGCCGCATCTTGGATCGGCCCCGAGTTCACGATTATCACCGGGAATGTCGAAAAAATTGCCGCCGCACTGATCGTTGGCACCGAAGGACGCGCAAAGGCGGTTCTGAAATTGGCTGGCGGCGTTACCACAGTCGACCTGACTATTCCTTCTATTCACGTTGATGCAAACGAAATGGGATGGGGGTGGTCAGCCACTTTGGGGATTGGAAACAACGATGCGTTCTTCGACGCGCTAACAAAGAAAAGCAGCGAAGGCGCAACATTCGTTGTAGGCGGTGAAACCTTTCTCCTTGCGCCGCAGGATGGTGACGGCGAAAATCTTCTAGAGTGGAAGATAGCGTGCGCCGCTATTCATCCCTAACGGCCGTTTAGGTTCAAGGACGTAACCGTGAAGAACACGCCGAGTTCTCCCAGTGGCGTGTCTGGCCATGAGTATGGCGATCACGCTTGGGACCAGGGGCAAGAACGGTGCGGGTGGTGCTCATCGCAATGGTGGCTTTGCTAGGACGAAGACTCATAACCGCTTATCCAGATGCGGATTGCGATGAGCTGGAGGGCGGCGAGGTAGTTCTCAGCCGGCGTGTCGTAGCGTGTCGCGATGCGACGGAACTGCTTGGCCTTGCTGAAGAAGCGCTCGACGAGGTTGCGTGCCTTGTAGGGGAAGGGGCCGAAGCAGATAGGGTCCTTGCGGTTGGTCTTTGGCGGGATGTTGGCCATTCCTTTCGCTCCCTGACCGCCATGCAGTGCGCATTGGCGTCGTAGCCCTTATCGGCCAGAAGCATGGCTCCTCAGGCAAGTCGGCGATCATGTCCGGTGCCGAGGCGATGTCGCTCTTCTGGCCGCCTGCGGTGAGCCTCAGCTGGATCGGCCTGCCTTTGGCGCCGACAAGGGCGTGGACCTTGGTTGTTAATCCGCCTCGGGAGCGACCGAGACAATGATCTCGGTCCCCTTTTTGCTGTCGCGCCCTGCTGATGGACGCGAACAATACAGTGCCGATCATCTGCACCTTACCGTCATGGACTTTGGCGATGGCGTCCATGAGGCGGTCCATTCGAAGTCGGTCAGGTCATATCGGCCCATGCTGAGCCTGAATCAGATTCCGCTGCAATTTGAAACCCGCCAGCGACAAACGACCGCATTGCGGTCATTGTGACCTGTTTGCCATGCGCCCAGAACCGGATGTTGGCTATATGCTCATGGTCAGCGGATTATAGCCTCAGCCGACTGTGGGCCTATCTCGCGAAATCGGGCTCTCAGCGCGAACTGGCGTAAAACGACGAGACGGGAGTTGTAGCCAACATCGCAATGAAGCTAGGTGGCAATAAGATCAGCGAGCTTATCAGCCACAACCGCTAACGTGTCCTCCCCAGTGCTCAGGCCGTTTCGCGAGGCCAGCAGCGGACTGACGTTGCGAAGAGCATCATAAGTCGTATTATGAATAACGGGCACGAGTTGGTCAGTCGCGAGAAGGGCCGAAAGCTCTCGGTCTGCAACGCCCCCTGTTGGAAGGCGAAGCAACAGCGCGGGTGTCACCAGCACGATCCCGATGCGCGACTTTGCCAATCCCCTATCAATTTCGCGAAGGAACGACGATCCAAGAGGAATGTCCTTTTCGCTAAACCAGACGGAGACACCGCGCGCTTTGAGCAGATCGTAGAGTTCCGTGGCATCTTCCAGCCGGTCAGCCCACGCATGACATAGGAAGACATCACGAAGATCAGGTAGTTCCGCTCGCTTCTCGACGGTTTCGCGGATCGGCGTGAGTGCCCTAACTTCCACGGGCGTATACAAAACTGTGGAACCGGCTTTCGACCACTTCGCTCTTACACTGCCGGACCCGCCGCCGCTACGCCCCGACGAAGAGGAGTAAGACGGGGACGGGGGCGAATACGGCCCATTGCCGTAACCGCCATATCGGCTAGAACGACCACCGCAAGCAGGACACTCTGCTCTGCCACTCGCTGTGCGGTGGCCCCGTGACGGTGCTGTGCATCGAGCCATTTTGAAACCTTCCCCTTCTTCATTAAAAATGGATATGGGCGTCTGCAATACTCATTTGAATTGTGCGCTGGCGAGACTGACCCCTATACCAACAGGGTGCCCGCCCGACGACTGGCATGAATGCCGAACTTGCTTCCGCCCGGGTCATCGGCAGGTTTCTAACAACGCGTCGCCGAAAGCTGCCCTTCGGCTAACCACCCATCCCGGTCTTTCCGCATTTAAGAGTTCACGGCCTAGCGGCGGGTGCCGGTGTGCGACAGGCGGACTTAGGTTTTAGGCGCGCCACAGCGCCCTTTGAGAATTGCGATCTCGGTTTCGTGGTCGCCTCCTGACATAGAGGAGACGGGCACGCCTATAAGAAATACGCCCAAGGCGTCACCGCTCACAGCCTTGTTTTGCTGATTTGATACGATGGCCAAACGCTCTCGGTCCGCCTGTGTGCAAGGGCCGGCATTCGGAACACCTGCGATTTTGTCAGGGGGTGTGGCACACCCTGCCACGCCAGCGAACATCGACATCAACAAAACAAATCGCTTCACGGTTTTCCATCCCCCATTTATTGCGTGCCCAGCAGAAACATCGCCTAGACTAGTGTAAGAATGCAAGCAAGCGCCGACGGCCCGTTCCCAAAACTAATTCTCAGATGATATTGCACTTACATTAGCTTGCGTGCATGTTTGTTTGCCGACACCTATTGGAATCGGCGCGCAAAGCAGGATGCAGTAGCCGCGGCGCTAGAGTCAGACCCAAGAGGAAGGCAACGAGACGATGTCGAACAAACACGATGAGCCTTTGTTCTGTTGCAAAATCACACAGGCGCTGGAGTGGTCGATTGAGTTGAAGGCGAAAGATGCGAACGGCGAACGGACACTTGGCTACAGAGCGTCGGTGACGGTGGACAGGCGGAAGGTGCCAAGTGGATATGGCATCCAAGTTCACGATGCAGACAGGGCCGTCTGGACGACTATGCCCATCAATGATCGGAAAGATATTCGCCAGCAGTTTGACGCAATGCTCACGCAGGCCATGGAATCCCTGGCAAGTCACGGGCATTTAGAAGGGCTTCCGGCAGGACATATGAAGACAAAGCCGAAAGCGATGACCAAATATACCGTTGAACAGATTGACGACGCGCTCTGCAAGTTGGCACTTCTGATGCAGGCGCAGGGCGAGCGCGGTCTTGCCTACCTGCCTATCTTCGAGCGCCTGGAGCGGGAGCGGGAGCAGATGGCCAGCCTGGATGATCGCCTGGCCCGCGCCGCCGCCCGCGCTCAAGAGCTTTTACCGGGCTCGGTTTGGGCTCGCGCCGCTCGGCGCTCGATCTGATGCCGAGGTCATTTTGATGAACGTCACAGTGTTACAAGTTGCCTCGTAAGCTATTGATTTATGGTAGCTCAGAGTTCAGCGACTCCGGCAAGTGTTCCAGAAGCCGAGCAGCTGACCGATGAGCAAGAAGCCTTACTTCAATCCACGGTGGCTCGGCGCTTCCATCCCTAAAAAGCATTGGCATTTTCATAGGCAGCTCTGGCGCCGATACAGCATTGTCCTCCAGCCTGGCGAGTTCTCCGACGTGGTTCGGGATATCAAATCCGGCTACGCCAAGGAGATCGAAAAGCGATCGAAAACGACGTCCATCTACTCCGTCAGAATCGATCGCCTCGGCGAACGGATCTATTTCTGTCGGACGGCAAGCACATCATCACGGCATGGCCGCCGGAGAAGCGGCTGAATGAGAAGCGACGTCGAATGCGTGAGCGAGATGACTGACGAATCGAGCGATTGGGCACTCATCGATGGCGATGAGAAGATGTCCGTTCCCGCGCGAGACCTCGGACATCGCCTGCCCCCCTCGTCGCAGATGCGCCATAAGCGGTCACCCGTGTCGCGTGCTCAAATTGAGAATTATGGGAATAAGCGGACGCGTGTCGCGATGTCAAACCGAGTTGCAGACGCGACACCGCATCGCTGACGCGGAGCCTTGTCCCGTGTTGACAAGTAAACCTGCGTCATGGTCTACTTTAAATAGTTCTGGGGAACACGGGTTTATTGGGGGGAATCTTTGCTTCAGTGGGCAGCGCTGCGGCGCTCGGCATTTTGTTTAGCGGTCCTTCCAGGCTTATCTAGCTGCGCTGGACGGCCGACAACACAACAGGTGACGCCTCTTGACACCAGCCATATCGCGGAGGCGATCAGGTGTGAGATGCGCGATGCTTTCATTACGCTGTTGCATGATGCAATAATCCGAGATGATTACAATAAAATCGAAGCCGCGAAGCTGACTCGACAGTATTTCTTCAATGCGATACCAGCCACTGCGCTGCCGAATGATCAAAACGTTTGGATATGGAGAGCGCGGAACGAATCCGATGCACTTCTGAAGTTTATCACCTCGGGATACTTGCGTTTGCCCGTCAAAGACCCCGAGATAAAGCAGGTCGTTGAGACCTATTCCCAAGCATTCATTGCCTACAAATTTATCTTCGACATGACCCAGACTGATGGTCTGGAAGCGAGCCTCGACCTTACGAGTATAGTCACGCGTGGCACGGTGAAAACATCCGTTGGCGGGTCTTTTGAAGGCAAACGTCGAGCGAGGCGCGAGTTTGTGTTAGCCGACCGGGTCGACGGCTTGCTAACGGACCTGCCAACAGTTCGGAAATGCAACCAGATCAGGCGGGAGCAGCATGGGGAACGGCCCCCAAATGGGGCATATCCGATTGCTGGAAAGCTCAATCTTATCGAGGTTGTTAGAAACTTTGTCGCGGCAAATCAGACCAATAATCTGATTGGTCAATTGTCGGACGCTGATTTGCTCGTTGCATCCAACAAGCCGCCTCTGCCGACCATGAGTGAGACCATGATATTCACTACAACACTCAAAGGTGGCGTCGTCCCTACGCTTGAGTTGAGTGACCCGACGCGAGGAACGAAGGTGACAGGAACGCTTCTGAACGCACACCGAGAGAGGCTTGATGTCCATAGCCTCACGCTGGTGATGCAATTGCCTGACCTGAAAGGCCCGACGGTAGCGCGCGCGCGAAGCGAAGCGGAAAGAAAACAGTATAGGCGCCAAGCAAATGAAAGCGCGCGCGAATTGAACCGTCTTGAGGATAGCCGCAACAGGAAATTGAGAGGGGATATCATAGACCTAATAACGGCAGAATAGATCGTCGTCGCAAGATACGTTCACCGGAGGCAATCAGAATGGCAAGGACACCCAAACCATCGACTAACGAGTTCGCGAGCACGACAGCCGCTAAGCGTCAACGCTACACAAAAGAGCTGTCCATCAAAGGAATATTCTTGCGCGTCCGCGCGATAGTCGAGCAGGGTCGCGTCGAAGAGTTTTTTGAGGCGTGCGAGAAGGCAGGGTTTACGAGTCTTAAGGGGCCTCCAGGGCTCGTGGATTTCACCCGCAATTTCATAGCCGATGGTTCGCCCGAACGGGCCCATGAGAAAGGGGGTGATCCCGCGAAAGCTGATCGCTTCACCAAGGCAGTCCTGGCCGTTTCGCCTATCGATTGTTAAATCGGAAAATAGCCCGAAACTGGGCCGGCGAGGCCAGCAAGAATTGGTCCGGCAGCCGCGATGGCAGCTCCTCACTGCCCATTTCGCCAAGTCGTGTCGGCGCGCAGACATTGCGATATTCCCGTGAGGGGGTGCTGCGGCGAAGTGACCAGTATTGCAGCCCACTTCGGTAACCATTTCAACCTGGTGTCCGGCAGCGATAGAGCAGAACTTGCTCGGGTATCCGCAATTGTTCACAAACGGCTAGATGGATGTCTCGAAAAGGACCATCTTGCTGCCCGACAGGACCGCCGACATCAGCCCCTCCGCAGACCTTCGACATTGCGCACCAGTTCGGCTCGACGTGCGATCTCCTCGAGCCCAAGTAAGTATCCAGAAGGTTGTGCGTCGGCCAGTTCGATCGGCATGAACAACGGAGGCACATTGAGCTTTTGGCGAGGAGACCGGCCCCGGCTTCGTGGAGAAATGTGCCGTAAGTTCTTAGGAGAGAGGAGCCCTGGATCTTGCCTAGGTCGAGCGTGAAGAGCCCGCTCGAGTTGTCGGGATTGGTCCCGAGTGTTGTCACCAATGGTAGAGCAGAGGCCAAATTGCAGGCGTGCCATGGACACTGGGTTCACCTCGACAAATTGGGTCGTCAAGGCCTCCGAGCGGTAAGCCATGGCAGAATCCAGACCGTCGGCGCACGTCCCTTTATAAGGCGGGCGATATGGATGGCGGCATGAACGTCGACCAGCGTCGTGGGCCTTCCTGTATGCGAAGCCATTGGCAGGGCCAGACGTCAAGCTTGACTCTTGCCCATCTCTTTTCATTGATAGGCCAATTAAAGCCCTCGGGCGCGAAAGTGCGCGCCGCTATGGCAAGCGGCAAAACGTCCAATCGTGAATTGCCGCGCGTGTCGGTCAAATAGTTAGGAAGGGGCGTCGAATAGATTGCCCGTCGGAGCACTTCCTCATCGAGCTGATCGAATTGTAGCCGACCACAGTTGCGCGAGACCGGGCGGTCAAGGCCTCATGAATTCGCGTGCACATCTTGTAGTGCGACGGGAGTTGCAAATCGAAGAGCTAGTCAATGCGCACGCCTGTGACCCCCATTCCGTCCGGTGAGGGAACAATGTGCGGGAGCAGCCGCGAACTTATCTCAAAGCTGTCGACGACATCAGATCGTCGTCAGTGAAAGCTGCCGCGAACTGCAGAATCTGAACGAAGCTCCGATCAGCTTCCGTCGTTTCGCCTGTAGAAGATGAAAGCCTTGAGTCGCCCGTCCTGATGAATCATGCACGACGCTTGTCACCGGAAGCAAGCTCGTCCGCGTGAACGAGCAAACTCATCGAAGCTTTGGGACGGGTAATTCGCACTTCCGCAGGCTCGACATTCATGGAGTGTCGCTTCCCTTCCGCGCCCGAACTCAGCCACGATCAATATGCTTGCCTATCTGCTAGGTTCAGCAGATTAGACTCTGGCTCGTCTGATTCGGTCACAAAGACGCACCTCAGACTACAATGCGGGGAAAAATGCCGCATCAAGAAGCGGGAATGCCGGTCTCCATCGGTGGATGGGCAGAAGATGAAGACTTCGGCGTTCACCCGAAGGGTTCTCAGCCAAAGCAGACCTTGATTTGCCCTGTGGCGGCTCCGGAGCCCTTCCTGATCCCCGGCCACAAATACCTGTTCAAAACTGTGAAGCGCCCGTGGCAGGCGCAACAAATTTGGTCGGAAATCATTGCATATCGCTTAGCGGATCTCGTGGGCATTCCCGTCCCCCGCGCGGTCCTTGCACAAAACGAACTGTCAGGCGAAGTAGGTGTGCTGATAGAGTTTTTTTTTGGATACCCCGGGGAACAGCAGGCCAGCAGAATCGTCCATGGCGGTGACCTGCTGACCCGCATCCTGCAAGATCGAAAGCGTGGACGCCCCCATGGCATCCGGCAGAATGTCACTATTTGCAGAAGGGCTGGGGTTGTGGATGCCAGCAGCTGGTGGGCCAGGGTTCTCTTTTTCGACGCGTTGATTGCAAACGTAGATCGGCACCCGGACAACTGGGGCTTTCTTGTCTCCTTCACGCTACAGACAGGAGAAAGGGCTGAAATGACACCTGCTTTCGACAACGGAACGAGCCTCGGCTACGGCATCCGCGAGCAAGATTTAGCGGAGTTCGATAATCCGAAGCGGATGCAGGAATTCCTGGCTCGTGGACGACATCACTGCAGCTGGGACGCCGCGCTGGACGACCAGATGCCGCACTTGGGTTTGTGTGGGCAGTTCTTAGATACATATCCGGAGTCTAGCGCGGCGGCTCGAACTGTGATTCAATTTAATAGGGCTGATTTGGCCGCCATTCTCGCAGAGTGCGTCGAGTTCGACGTTTCACCACGCTTCACGGTGGATCGCGCTAGGTTTACCAAGCGCCTAATTACCGCAAGGCAAGACCAATTAGCGGGACTATTTGATTAACAGGCTATGGAGAATAGGATCACTCATATCGTGGAGCCCAAGAAGCTCTATCTGGCTTGGCAGGCACCGGACCATCTCAACAACCGCTTCAGGTGGGCCGTTGGGGTCCTTTCGCCCCGTCCGTCAGGGGCGTTCACGCTGCGGTATTTCCGTCCAGGTGAGGAATTCGCAAGCCTCAACCAAGAGAAGCCCTACGAAGAACTCTTGATGCTTGGGTTCTCCGGCTACCCTGCTTTTGGTATCAAGCATGAGGTTCATGGAGTGGGAGTGGCAGAAGCCTTTCTCCGCCGTCTGCCCCCGAGGGACCGTCCGGACTTTAACGCGTATTTACGACAGTTCCGGTTGCCTACGTCAGTTAAGCTCTCGAACGCCGGCCTGCTAGGTTACACCGAGGCGAAGCTCCCGAGCGACGGCTTCTCGATCGTCGATCCTTTGGATGAAACCTCGAACATGTATGATCTCATGCTTGAGATAGCAGGTTATCGCTACTACGCGATAAAGGCGGGGCCTCTTCCCCTGGGCACGGCGGTGCATGTATTGCCAGAGCCGACTAACCAACATGATCAAGGTGCTGTTCGCTTTGTCGTCGGAGATCACACCATTGGCTACGTGAACCGATTGCAGGCACCGCGCTTCCTACATTGGCTTCGGACGGCAAGCGTGACCGCGACGATCGAGCGAATGAATGGACGACCGGACCGCCCGCGTGCGTTTGTCTTCGTGACGATCCGACCGCACTCCGAGCGGTCAGCAGCTTAGTTTCTAGTGCGATCCTGTGACGCTGCCTAATTAAAGCAGCGCTTTTCCGTCTCCTGCAAATCGGGATTGTCTCTGGCGGTGTGAGCTAGAACTCTGCAGGGTCCAAACGCTGGCTCACCCATGATCACATGACGCGGTGGAAACGTCCTTGGCGTCTAGGGTAAGGTTTGAGAGCGTCTCTCACCGCACGACGGGAGTTCCAGCATTGAGCGCGTAGCCTTTAGCCCAAAGATCCGCTGTTCGGCTTCTGTTTCGTGTCGTCGGCAAAAAACGTCGGTGACGAAGTGGACAATTGATGCCTCTCTTGCCAGACATAAAAAAAGCCGTCACGGCTCATCTCGCCAGACCACTCGCCACTCCCATCTGACTTCGACCAGTCGCCGGAAACGGATGGTCTCCAGTTCCTGCCCGACAGGGTGGAACAGTTCCGCTCGCATCGATTCCTTGCGGCCGCATTTTCGCAACGGACCTTTGCCCGCACCTCATCGATGGTGACGTTGCCGATCACTTCGCGCAATTCCAGCGGCTTGTAGAAACGGGTGATATTGCAGAGGCCACAGCTAAGGCGGGCCACTTGCCCAGCGTTATGGGCGTGCATCAACGTCCATGGGGCGCCTCTCGGCCACTTTTCGGGTTGTTCCGGCATGCCTGGAAATGAGGAACATTTTCCTCGGCCGTCAAGGCGCTCTTGATAATTTTGTTCTCTTTTCGTTCAACGCTATCAACAGCAGCAGGAGGCAGCGATGGACCTGCTTTTGCGCTCCGATGGACATGCGCTCCAAGGGCGCATCGCCTGAGGTGGTTTCGCGCGGGATAGCAGCGGCCGAAGCGGTGTTGGAGCGCGCCGGGATAACAGCAGAGGAAGCGGCAGAAGTCATGTTCGGCGCCTTGAATTACCACCCCTTCTATAATCGGACCCCGGACGTCAAGCCTCCGTCGTCCTGATTAGCGGCGGTTTTGGCAAGGCCTTAAAATTTGAACTTTGCTTACGAACCCAGTGTGGCCATTGCCCGGTTCTGCAGCACGGTGTGTCCGTGACCCACTCCGGACGTTCGCCGCGACTGGCGCAAAGGCCTGATGCGCGGCCGAAGTGATGTTCCATCAGCGGCCGCTTTGCGATATCATTCTTTGTGCATTTCTTAAGATTGTTACTCGCTCTAGAGGATCTTATGTCAAGCAGAATAGAAAATAGTTGCTGGAGATAGAGTTTAGGTAAAATGGATCTAGTCGCGCACACCCTAAAGGATGTATTTGAGAATATCGGATACAAGAAGGGGAAACGGTCTTTCAGTGCGTTCATGTTTGTATTGATCACACCTGCAGACGGTGATATGTTTCTCGATTTCCTTTCGAGCGTGAGAGACATAAATTATTTAAGCGGCAACGAAGTTCTGGTCATTGCGCCCTCGATTGCGTGGCACAATAATAGCAAACTAACAGTAGAGGAGCTAGCCTCCCTCCGAACCCGCCCCGAGCCATGGATTCAACAGAAATATAACGAGTTCATGGAACGTCAAACCCAAGAGACCTACGACTTATGTAAGCATATAGGACTACCGGCCTCCGAGCTGCCTTGTCTGGTCATATTCGATACACTCGATTCGCCGGATCATTTCGTAAGCATTCGGCTATTGAAACAGAATGGATCTTCGCTCGGCTCAAATCTTCGGCACGCGATCGCCCTTATGGACGATAGTTGTCTCTGGAGTAAGAGACGTTACCTAGACTTAATTAGGCAGGATCTACATGCTGAGGTGCCGTCGACAATCAAAAACCGCGGCACCTACGAGCAGGTAAATCGTCAAAGAAATGAGCTCGAAGCGATGCGCCGCAGGATTTCGAGGGCCAAAGTAGCCCGCGAACCTGGGCTGGATCGTCGTTACAGAGCCGCCGCCGCAGATCTAAAGAGTGCCATCGAATTAGAGATATCGCCAAGTTTTCTAAACGAAAGAAGCCCGCAGTTTCTCGGCAGGTTGGTCGACGGTTTGTATGACCCTAAAGCGCTCGACCATGTAAGGGTGATTAAAAAAAACGCAGGTAAGAGAATTAGTCAAGAGTGCCTACAGGCGTTCGACAATTTTTTCTTGGCAGCAGATGATTACTTTCGGAAAGAAAGACTTGAGGATCGAAGGCGCGAGTGTGAAGCACGCCTACGCATTAGCGGAACGCAACTTGAGCTCGAAATTCTCAAGATGCGCGAACAGTTAGAAAATGAAGCCTACGAGATTGAAAAGGAATTATCGAATGCGCCCCGTCAACCGACGAGAGTTTTGGCGGAACTACCATCCGCTAGGCTTTGGCGGATATCCAATTATCATCCATCATCGTGGCTGACCCTTGAGGAGATTTCGCAGTGCAATGAATCAACCACGCCCTTGGCAAGAGGAGATGAATTGATCGAGAATATACTATTTGCAGCGGCAAATCCCAAGGGTATTGGTCAACTGAGACTGGATGAAGAAGCGCGTGAAATTGAAGAGGGGCTGCGACGGGCAAAAAAGAGAGATCGTTTCCGTTTGAATCAGAGGTGGGCACTGCGCCCGACTGATTTGCGGCGTGCCCTCTTGGACGTTGAGCCTACGATTCTCCATTTTTCTGGGCACGGAAGTGGACAAGATGGCCTTGTTCTTGAAGATGAAAGCGGCGCTCCTCACTTCGTTTCTTCGAGCGCCCTGGAAGAGTTATTCTCACTTTTCCAAGATCGCATTCGCTGCGTCGTGCTTAACGCCTGCTACTCAGAAGAGCAGGCAAAGGCAATTTCCAAGCATATACCCGTCGTCATCGGAATGAGCACGGAAATTGGTGACAAGGCAGCGATAGCGTTTGCATTAGGCTTTTATGACGCATTGGGAGGCGGTCGATCGTATCAGGATGCGTTTAGATTCGGACGGAATGCAATAAGTATGATGAATATCCCGGAGCACCTTACGCCGCAAATTCGTCTGTCCAAAATGACCGCCTCTGGCGATATCGCGGAGTAAAAACCACATGAGGATAGGTGGGTGATGCAAATCCTCTCCTTTACTGTGTTGAGCGCAGGATTGTCGCCGCATACTCTAAGGTGTCCACAGACGCGGCTCTGCGGAAGGACTGGCTGATGGCCAAGTATCGGGTCAAGATCTTTTTCATGCACGAGAGCGAAGAAGCCGCCGCCCGAACCGCTGAAGCGGCAGCGACGCTCACGGAGACGGAATGGACCGATGGTTACGTCCTCGGCGTGATCGATTCGAAGGATATCGGCGGGCTCGCGCGCGAGGGTCTCGTCGTCAAGCCGGTTGAGAGAATAGAACGGCAGTCCGGTGCCGGCTCCCAGCGGACCGCAGTTCGCTCGATGGGCGTGCGGGGCGGCGAACTGGCTGGTGGCGCGACCCGCGGGCCCGCGGGCACACGGGGCCCTCGCCCCTTGGCCACCACGATTGCCGGGAAGGGAGCGGATGAGAAGATTGTATCGGAGGATGCCCATCGTCCTGCGTTCTACATCCTTCGGCTAAGCGGTCCTCTGACCGAGGAGCGGCGAGCCAAACTGGATGGTATCCGGCTGATCGAGCGATTGAGCAGTAACAGGTATACGTGTCGTCTTGAGCCGTCAGAGGTGCGCGTCTGCGCGCAATTGCCTTTCGTTGACAGTATCGAGCTTTACTCAGAGACGGACACGCTGCGCATTGCTGGCGCCGCGCGCGGTAGTGAACCGTCTTCCGCAGGGCGCGCGCTGCGCGGTCTGGGGACAGTCTCGGCGTCGCCAAGATTCACGCTGCCGCATGCGGTCCGGGTGCACCGTGCCGAAGACTTGCCGAAGGTAGAGAAATGGTTGAAGAAGCGAGGTGCCAAACCGGTAGTTACCCATCCGGACGCTTTGCGGGTGGCATTGGCGCAGGATAGCGATGACCTGATCGAGCTTGCCCGCCTGCCGGAGGTCGCGGTTGTGGAAGAGCTACAGCCCCCGCGGCTTCTCGACCGCATGGCGCGCGAAATCTTGGGGATCGAGCGATCGGGCAAGCCGCAACACAAATTTGAGGGGGAGGGCCAGATCATCGGGGTGGCCGACACAGGCCTCGACGATTCCCATCCCGATTTCAAAGGTCGCGTGATCGGCATTAGCGCGTTGGGTCGGCCCGGCGACCACAGCGACCCTGAAGGCCATGGAACTCACGTTGCAGGGTGCGCGGTCGGCGACGGCGTTAACGCGAACGGCGACGTTTGCGGCGCGGCGCCGAAGGCAAAGCTCTTCTTCCAGTCGGTTCTCGATGCCAGTGGCGGCCTCGGCGGGCTTCCACACAACCTCGAGACGCTCTTCGCTGAGGCATATCGGAGGGGCGTCCGCATCCACAACAACAGCTGGGGCGCATTTGCCTACGCGCGATACTCTGAGATGTCGCTGGACGTCGATCGTTTCGTGGCGGCTCACCCGGATATGCTCATCGTCATTGCGGCAGGAAACGATGGGATTGCGGTGCCTCGCAATCCGGGAGCAAAGATTAATGCCAACTCGGGCTTTGTCGACTGGCCCTCTGTTGCTGCGCCAGCCACAGCGAAGAACGGCCTTACAGTCGGAGCGAGCCGCAACAGCCGCACCAGCGGCGGCTATGCGACGCTCACTTGGGGCGAGGCCTGGCGGGACAATTATCCAAAACGTCCTATCTCCGGCCAAAAAATTTCCGGCGATCCAGAGTGCGTGGCCGCGTTCAGCAGCCGCGGACCTTCCGACGACCAGAGGATCAAGCCCGACATCGTTGCCCCCGGGACCGACATCGCGGCGGCGAAATCGAGCCAGGCGGCGCTCTATAAGTTTTGGGGTGCCTACCCCAACAACCCTCTCTACGCTTTCATGGGAGGCACCAGTATGGCTGCGCCCTATGTCGCAGGATGCGCGGCGCTGGTGAGGGAGTGCTTTCAGAAAGAGGGCAAGTGGAAGGCGCCGAGTGCAGCTCTTCTAAAGGCTACTCTAATTAACGGAACAAGGCGGCTCACCGGCGTCTGCGCTGTCGCTCCGCTCGCGGGGGAGCCGAACTTCCACCAGGGTTTCGGCAGGATTGATATGGCGGCGAGCATTCCCGGCCCGGCTGCTCCCGGATTGCAGCTAGCCTTCGTCGATTCCTGGAAGAGGCCGGCTCGAATATTTGAGCGAACCGGGCAGACATTTCGTTATGAGATCATGGTGGGCGACAGGCTGCCCTTGCGAATATGCCTCGCCTGGACGGACGCGGCGGCGCGCGGCCTGCAAAACAGTCTGCTCCTGCTCGTCGACAACGCTGCCAGCCAAAAGTTCGTCGGCAACGGCAACGCCGCATCCGTGCTCAATATCGCCGGCATGACGTGCGATCCCAACAACAATGTGCAAATTGTGCGCCTCGACAAACCGAAGCCCGGCCGCCACACCATCGTTGTGTCGGCCGAAAGCCTACTGGAACCGCCACAGACCTTTGCGCTGGTAGTGACCGGCGATCTGAAATCGCGCCCTTCGACTGTCTCCGAGCTCTGAGGTCCAACATGTTCAAGTTGCACGTCGTCCAGGCGCAGTTCGGCGACAGCCTGATCCTTGAGTTCGGAAGCCGGGCTAAGCCGCGCTATCTACTCATTGATGGTGGTCCGCCGGGCAATTTTGTAGCCGACCTTGATGCGGCGCTCGAAGACATCGTCGGAAAAGGCGGTAAGCTCGATCGCGTGGTGCTTAGCCATATCGACAATGATCATGTGATCGGTCTGCTCGACCTCTTCGCCGCCATGGAGGATGATGCAGTCAGTGGCCGCCCGCCGCGCGTGCGGGTCGGCGGTCTGTGGCACAACTCTTTTACGAAGAGCATCGACCCGACCGGCGTAATCGCACAGACGCTCCAGTCGCTGATGACGACAGCAGGCGCGATGAACGCTATGCCGTTCGCCGCTAATGCGCTCTACGGAGTGAAGGAGGGACATCGGCTGCGGCTGATGGCGCAAAAGTTGAAGATCACCGCAAACAAGGGTTTCAAGGACGACCTCATCTTAGCGGATGCTGGGAGCGAGGCAATCAAGCTGGGCCCCCTGAAGCTTACGATAGCCGGCCCGACCAGCGCCAACCTTGAGGTGCTACGCGCCGAATGGTTGAAATGGCTCGAGGAAACCACTGAAAGGGTTGCCAGAAACCCGAAGGCTGCCGCGATGGCCGATAAGAGCGTGCCCAATCTCAGCAGCATCGTCATGCTGGCCGAGTGCGATGGGAAGAGGCTGCTTCTGACCGGCGACGCGCGCGGTGACCACATCTGTCAGGGCCTGAAGACCGCGAAGCTCACCGACGACGGTCGACTTCATGTCAACGTTCTCAAGGTGCAGCACCACGGAAGCGATCGAAACACCACACGAGATTTTTTCGACGCCGTCACCGCCGATATCTATGTGATCTCGGCAAATGGCAAGCATGGCAACCCGGACTTCCCAACGCTGGAGTGGATCGTGGGAAGCGCGCACGATGCGGGTCGCCCGATCACGCTCGTGTTGACCAATGAAACCGAGACCACCGAGAAGCTGCGTCGGAAGCTGAAGCCTTCTACCTTCGGCTATTCATTGCAGACCCTGCAGAGCGGCAAGCACAGCTTCGAGATAGCGCTGAGCCCATAGGAGGCCTCTTCGTGGGCCAGGACGCGCGGGCCTCCGGATGGCGTTCCATGCGACTGGGCCTACACCAAAGGCGTGCTGTGGTCAGCCGTGGGCTCGTCGACGGCTGCGCGCATGCCTCGGGCCGCCGCATCGTGGCGGCGCGTGCGAGCCGGCGGGCGAAGAACCCCCTCGACCTGCATCCAATTCTCCGGTTGGGTGACCAGCACCGGCGAGGCCCAAATGGAATCGGCGTCTTCGTAGTCTCCCTTGAGCTGGGATCGTGCCTGGCGGAAGGAGTGGCACACCTTAAAATCCGACGACAATAGCGACTTGTAGAAGGCCCTTGCGAAGTCGACCGCTTTGGCATCGTCAAGATTCCATTCGAACCCGATGGTCATGGGGACTTTATTGCTGGCGAGTTCGATGGCGGCTTTCGGAGCGCTGCTTCGGCAGCAGCTGAGATACACGAGCTGCACGCTTGTCCCCGCCAGCCAACCTGCGACCTTGGCAATCGGCACGACGCGCGGGTTAGGCGAGCCGGAGAAAACGAGATAGCCCCTTTGGTCCCCCCTTGTGTCCGAAGCGAAGATCGCGTGCCCGGCAAAGTGCATGACATCGTAGCGACGCGGATGCTTTTTGAGCTCTTGCTCAAGCGTTTCGGCGAGCGACCAAGTGTCGGCATCTGCCACTGATGATAAAATCTTGACGTCGACCCCCGAGCTTTCGGGTGCGTCGCCAACCTTGCTTTGCCGCCTGCCCTTGGTGCGGAGCATTTTCAGCATCCGCATCTCGACTTCAACATGGTCAAGAGGTTCGAGCGGGCGACCGAATTTGTTCCAATAGTTGTTCCAGGTATCATCCTGCGGTCCGACCAGCTTTGAATGGGAAGACACTTTGGATCCCACACCCAAAATGCTCAGGTTGCCGACGTCGCCTTCAAAAGACAACTGAATGTTGTCGTAGCGTCGCGCCCTGCGAGTTACGCTGTTTGTGAGCATCAGGAAACCGTCACTGCTCCTAGTGCGTATTGATTCCCAAAGGCCATCGAACACAGCAGGCTCGAGATTAAACCGCAAGCGAATATTCGATCCCACGGCTCCCTCCGCGAGGAGATAATATTCAGAAAACTTTGTCCGCCAAAGCATGTGGTGGACTCTTTCACCCAGTGAAGCATAATGGTCATACCAACGCTTGCGGAAAGCTTGCAGTCGAACGTTGGAAACGTTCTTTCTGAACCGACGGGAATCCTCCAGAAATTTCGTGACTTCGTCCTTGTCGAGGTAGAGCGGAGCTATCGGGCGATCTTCCTGTGGACGTTGGCGATCGTTGATTTGAAGTCGCACCATGGAATGCTCCACGTCTTCCAGCACGTCGACTTCAATCAGCGCATACGGCAGCGGCAATTCCAGTCGAACTTCGGATAGTGCTGCGTTCGATGTTGCGCTCGTCTCGTCGGTGGAAAGCGCACTTGTCGGTTGAGCGCTCACCACGCCGAGGCTGCGGGCAAGCCGCACGGATAGGCTAATGTATTCCGTCCCGGGGTCGACCAGAAGCATTTCGGAGCGCTTCATGCGCTGGACATCCAATAAATGCTCGCCATGGTTTGTAACTAGAATCGATGCTGGGGGGGATCCGGTCCCCTGTATTTCCTTCAGCAGATCAAGACCGGATTGGGCGCCGCCGTCGCGCCTCGGTCGGTCTGATTGAAGATCGGCTTCGACAATGATTAGCTCTCTCTCCGGTGCGGCAATCTGCCCGTGCAGTTCTTTGACGTCTTCAAGTGATCTTGCTGTGAAGATTCGACCGCGATCCGCCGGACTCATGAGCTCTCTAATCCTTTCCGCGCAGTCGAGAAGCTGACCCAACTGATCCGTGTCCCCGGTTGCGACAATGATCGTCCATTTCATCGCTTAATTCCTTCCGTTCCGGCCGAAGGGAACTGGATCAGCAGCTCTTCACGATCTTGCGGTTGTCGCCGGCGGCGAAATGCGCCTTTATAGTCGGCGGCAATCCGGCTTAGCGCATCGTCGCCGAGAGCGATATCTGCTCGGGTCGCCTCGACCAGAGTAGCAAGTTCACCGTTTGCATCAATCTGCTGAACTGGACCCGACATGGAAACCTGCACCGAGTCGCCGACATCACTGACGGTGACTGTTATCAGGCCTGGTCCACAGCGCGCGCGCAGGAGATAGGTCAGCATGGATTCAAGCGCGAACACGAGACGGTATTCGTCGGCAGAAACCCACCGTTCTTGCTTGGAGGCAGAGAACTTGATGAGTTCGCGGCTCAGTTGCGGAAGTTGGCCGATAAGGTAATTGAGGATGCGGTTGACCTCGGCTTTGCCGGATTTCACGGGCAGTTTGTTGCCATAGGAGGCCATCACTCGATCGTAGGTCAGCTCGATACGTCCAAGTTGGCGGACTGCCTTCTTCGCCAGGTCAACCAGACCTTTGTCAGTGGCTTTCTGCTCAAGTTGCTGGACGAAACTTGACACCAGAGAGAGAGGCACGCGAACTTGGCTGGTCGCCTCTGCAAGCGCGGCCTTCAATCGCTCGAGGTCGGTCTCCCATTGCAGCTTCGTCACATCCTGCAGACGGACGACAATGTGATCGAATTCTTCCGGCAAGGTAAAAACGGACATCAAAACCGTTGTCTTCTTCCGGCGAGACCCAACAATAGTGGTCAATGTAGGGGCCGATCTCCTCTCCTTGAATACGGCACGGCCTTCTGAATCGTGCAAGAATTGCCAGAGAACAGCATGCACTAACGACTCCCGTTCGAACATTTGCGATGCTTTTTCATTGCAATCGAGGATATTGCCCCCGATCCCTGCGATGACTACAGCCTCCGGGAAAGCATCGACCAATTGTCGGCGCACCAGATTCTGAAAGAGGCGCTCGATTGCTGGCCCGATCTGCTCGATAATCGTGTTGATTGCATCGTAGTCAGAGTCCGTGAAGGCATGCGCGGTGTCATCGGCAACGCTCAGCATCCACAGAGCGCGCCCTCGGGTCCGAATCGGCATGCACAACTCGGACATAGTTGCATCGGTCACCCCCAATCTTTTCCTCGCGGTCAGAAACGCTGTGGCCTCCTCACTACCATCGGTCGGATCCTGCAGTATGACCCGATCATCGCGCTGATAGGCGAGACCTTTCAATCCAATGTCGAGAGGTTGTTTGTATAGGCTGGCGCGGCGCCCTGATCCGCGCCTGGCCACTGCTAGCTCCTCGAATTGCTGGCGAATAGCGTTGACTCGGAAGATCGACACGGTTTGAAAATTGTAATGCTCGGCAATTCCGTTGACGATGGTCTGCGCAAGCTCCGTGTGGGATGTGGACGCCCATATCTTTTTCAAAAACCCGGAAAAAAAGCGCTGCTCGGTGCGCTCTCGCTCCCGGAAAATAGCTTGGAGTGTCTGGTCAAGGCCGAGAAGGCGGAGCGTTTTTTTGCTCGCGGAATTATATTTGCCGATCTCCTTGGATTGCAAAGAGAGCACACCCAATACTCTACCTCCGGAGACTACCGGTATGGTGATGATTGATTTCAGACCTGCGGCGAGCGCATCCTGGACATCGAGATTTGTTGTAAGGAGGAATTTGCCGGGTTCGGAAGACAAAAGGAACTTCTCGTAGTCAGGTATCCACCCTTTGGACACTTCAACCCAATTGCGATATTCCTTCGGAATCGGGAACCAGCGTGAATGGGAAGTAGGGCGGCCTGCCGGATAGCGGCAGAAAGAGTGCGAATGGTCGCGATTTGGTGTAAAAATGACGAGGTCAGCCCAATCGAAGTCCACGAAGCGCAGGACAATTTCGATGAGTCCATCGAACAGCTTCTGCACATCGGTCTCCGTGGCGAGAAGTGTAGCGATATCCTCGTGCGCGCGCTCGTAGTCGATCGGCTGTAGGGAAATAAGTGAACCGGAGAAGGCCTCAGTCGAGTCGAACAGTGGCGTGCTGGTTAATCTCAGCTTCACCTCCTTGCCGCTTTTCTCTGTTCTGAACAAAGCCTCATATACGCCGCCGCGACCTTGGCGGCGCATGGCGCTCTGGCGCTTGACCGTCCGTCTGCTTTTCGCATCTGTGATGAACGTTTTGGCATCGCGCCCAATTGCTTCATCCTCGGAAATCTCAAGCAATTTAAGTGCCGCAGGGTTGGCGTGTATAATACGTTGCCTAACGTCGAGTTTGACCATGCCGGTCGGCGCGGCGTCCAGTGCCTTCCGATCGGCGTTGAAGAGGTCTGTCATGTCAACGAGCAGGGCGTAGCCGCTACTGCGGCCAGCGGTCTCGATCCTGCCAAATTCGGCCAGCACCGGATACTTTCGCTCACCGTTGAACGTCAGTTGGAAAAGTTGACGCGGCGAATTTCCGATCGCGGCGCGAACGGCCTCTGCCATCTCGCCGAAGTAGCTCGCCAAGGGTCTCCCGATACAGTTCGGGTCGAATTTACGCATCGCCGCGTTGGCGGTAACGATGACTCCCTCGCGATCAATTTCGCAGAATGCGTGAGCAGTTTTGTCCATGAAACTCTCGTGTGCCGCCGAAGTGCGGACCACACACTCGCTGATCGTGCGGTCAAGCCTCGTCCAGCGGTCGATCACTAGGTTCCACGGCCCTTTGACTGCGGCGATGCTCTGTTTCAGACCGGCAGCATCGCGAAAAAGCTCTATGAGCGTGTATCCGGGTCCCCTCAACTTCGAAATCAGCTCCTCTACAACGCCCTCTTGGCTCTTGTCGCTGATTATTCTCCTCAAGAGCTCTGCTTCCGGTCTGTCGGATTTTGTTATGACATTTCCGCCGGATTCAACAGATACCCGTCGCTTTAGCATTGCAGCCTCCTCTAGATGCAGCGTGCAGGAAGGCACTTCGCTTCATTTCCATGGGCACGAAATGGACGTCGAACTGAGCTGTTGCGACGGGACCGAAATGCACAGACGTCCGAGATGGACTCTCGCCCGTGTCCAATGGTCGGCTCTCGCGCCTAAGCTCCTGAAGGTAAAAACAGAAGCATGAATTCAGGGCGATTCAGGGCGAGGTCAAAGAACGCCGCCCGCGCATCTTCGCCCATGAACCTGCCGAAAAGTATTGTGCCGCTTTCTGAAATATTTTGCAACCATAGCTAAAACAGCACGGCCTAAAATATGGGTCGGTGCTCTGCATTTGAAACACACAACCCGGTTTCGCCTAGTGCGAGTAAATAAGATCGATAACCTAATCCGATTGTTCGCTCTGCCGCACTGCCATCTCTCGAGCGACCAGCCTGCGCTGACATGTTCAGATGCCGAGTAGGGGCGGCTACAACGCATCCGCTGCTCGAGACGATATCTTTTCGGTCCCGCCTGCAATGATTAGACGATTGCCCAAGCCGCTGAGTTCGGGTCCGTAGGTGCAGAGCAAGGCAAACTAGAAGTTGTGCTGCAAAAATATTTTTGTATGTAGATATCCAACAATGGCACCGGTTTTACTGTCGATTAAAGACTCTGGCGTCGCTTCGAAAAAGAAAATTCTCGAATCTGCTCGCCTTTGTTGGGGTTTGGTGCGATTATGCCGTTAAAAAGGGAGGCGACGGTGGCAAAGAAATGGGAACTGCGGATCACCCGCGCAGGGGAGCAGATACGAAATAGCCGACGTAGAACAACAGGAAGATACGAGGTCTTCCACGATGGCGTTAAAGTGGGCGCCCTTTCCGGGGCGACTGCAGAGACGAAAGGACCTGGTGACAACAAGACTTCCGGCAACAATCGCTGCGTCGAAGCCGGCACCTATAATCTCTTCACCCAGGCAGGCAACAAATATGTAACGATGGGCTACACGTCGAACGTGAATCCCGCGGCACTTAAGCGACCGGGCCTACTCCTGCTACCGACCGGCAAGCGGATAGGAATTCTGCTTCATCCAGGTCGCGGGTTCCTTTCGTCGATCGGTTGCATCAATCCAACGACCAAGCTTGCAAACGCCGACGATGACATGGCGTTTGTCGATAGCCGCAAACGCGTCATCGCCATTATCGATGACTTGAAGGCGTTCCTTGGCTCCTCTTTTCCGGCGACCAATGGCTCCAAGATTCCGAACGCGATGGTCGTGATTCAGCAAGCCTAATCTCGCACCAACCATCGTGATGCTTACCTCGGGGGGAGCATCGCAAGGAGCGAACAGCAAAGTGACCACGGGGCCTAAGTAGGCACGCGACGTGCGCTGATTTTGCTAAGCGGCAGCCGTTGCGCACAGACGTGGAGACCTGGAGATCGATCCATGCCAGCAGACGATGAAACTAGGCTGATGACGCCGCACAAGTCGACATATCGTGGCGGCAACACCTTCATTCCCTTTGATCTCGAACCGCAGGTCTACGGCGAGATGTCTTTCGCCGAGCTCGTGACAGATGTCCTGAAGCGGCTGGCAGGATTCACACGGACACGACGCGACTATTACGACAGGAAGCGCGCCACGAGCACAAGATGGGTCTTCGGCTCGCGCATCTTTCTTGCCGTTGCCGGAGCGCTGGCATTTCTTTTGACCGCCGCCGCCGCGGCGTTTCAGCTTGATCCAGGCTTTATGCCGTGGAGCCGCGTCGCGCTGATCCTAGCCCTCGGAATATACGCTGTGATGGGTGCCCTTGCCTTCTATGAGCGCGCAACGGACACGGCGAGCTCTTATTTTCGTTACGTTATCGCGATCCTTTCCATGCGCGATCTCTGGACCAAGCTGCAGTTTGAGGTGCTGAAAGAACTGGAGCGGACTCGCAAAGCGACTGATGTCAAAGCGGCAGAAATCGCAGCGCGTGACCAAATCTTCGCCCTCGCCGAAGCGTATTGTATCGATCTCGACAAAATCACGACGACGGAGGCGACGGAGTGGAGGACAGAATTTCAGACTTCGGTCGGCGAGCTCGAAGAGGCGGCGAAGAAAGGCAGTGAGGATATCACCAAACGGATCGAGGATCATGTAAAGGCCGCCCAAGCGGCGGCCGCTGAAGCAAAGGCGGCTGTGGAAGCGTTGCGTCCCGGGCAGATCAACCTCACCATCAAGGGCGATTTTGACGGTGAGGTGACTGTCCTGCTCGACGGCGCGGAGGCCGCCCGTAGCGCCGGTAAATCCATCGCGCTCGACAACGTTCGCGTCGGCGCACGCAGAATAGCGACCCGAGCACATTCAGCAGGCAAGCAGCTCGAATCCTCGCAAATGGTGGACGTGAAAGCTGGAATTCAATCGGTCGAACTTAGTTTCTAACTGCTCAAAAGGGTTCCAGATGACCACCGCTGTTCAAGATGCAATGATCTGGATGAACGACACATTCGGCACGAAAATTGACGCGAAGCTAAAGAATACCCCAATACCCAAGGCACTGGTGGTTTCAATAGGAATCCAGGAAACGTTCTACATATGGGCAAAGACGTATAAAACGGGCACGCCGGAAGATGTTCTCGAGCTGTGCGTGGGCGACACCTTGGATTTTCCGAAGCGCAGGAGCGCATGGCCTAAAAATCGCACCGAGCTTGAGGCCGCCCCCAAGGGCAAGCCGATGTTTAAGGTAGCCCGCGCCGCGCTAGATCGGATCGCCAAGATAAATTCAGGCTACAAGACGGTGGTCAAAAACCCGGACAAGTTCTGCCACGGTTTCGGCATGTTCCAGCACGACATCCAGTTCTTCAAAGATGACCCTGACTATTTCCTCGATGGTCGATGGGCCACGTGGGATGGGACACTGGGTAAGGGCATTGTCGAGCTTCAGAACGCTATCAGGGGTCTATATGGTGCCAACAAAGCGACATTGTCGCACAAGGAGTCCGTGTTTGTGGGGATAGCCTATAACCGCGGCGTCAAAGGCACGAAAAAGGACATGGCCTCTAAAGGATTCAAACAAGGCCACAAGGACGACAGAGGCATTTATTACGGCGAGCATATTGACTCAAACTTGACCGTCGCGAAGGGTCTTTTTTGAGCAGATCGGTCATTTCTAAGTCCGTCACAAGGTTACAAAATGCTGAGTAAGTATTTGATTCTATTCATGTAGTCCAGAGTTCAATCCTCTCTCGCAGCACCAGTTTATCCCCTTGAAGTCCTTGACACGCAAGGCTCTCGTGATCGCTGCAGATTCCTTCAACGGAATTGGTTGGCACAAGATCGACAAGCGCAGCGCCTCGACATCGACGTGTATCCATTCCCATACGATGAAGGTGATGTGCGACGAGATCCAGCTCCAACGGCCAGAACAGGTCATAGCGCCCGGGAATCAGCCATGCGTGCGAACATCCTGGCTGCACAAAGCATGCCGGCTGGGATTTTCGCGAGGCTTGGGCAAGCCTCGCGCAGGTTCTGCTTCGAACATCGCGCCGAGAGGGAGCGGTTTCTTTTAGAACGTCAACCAATCCGCCATCCCTTCGCGTCTGAAGCCCTACCGGGTTTGACGTCGATCAGCCTCGTGCCGCCGAAGGATTTCTACAACGCGATGGCAAGACTTTAGGCATGTCACCGTTTCGCGGTGTCAGCATCCCGCTCGTCGCGTCTGAGGAACTCGCTGGTGACCGTGCCGAGTTGGTTTTCCAGCCAATCTGCCATCGCCTCTTCTTCGCGGAGGTTTTCTTTACACGCTCTCTGGGTCTCGGAGTCGCCGACCTCGCCGGCTGCGGCAATGAGCATTTTGTAGCTGGCGATTTCCATATGCTCGAATGTGTAGCTAGCCAGTGATCCTTTCATCACCTCGTCGCCTGCAAACATGCCGCTGATGTTCTGTCCGATGGCGATTAGCTTACCGCCGGCATCCTTCAGCGTCGAAGATCCGTCGCCGATCCGATCGAGGCATTGTTCAAGACGTTTTGCCTGTTGCCTCGTTTCTTCGAGATGCATGTTCATCCGGTCGCGAATCTCGGGATAGTTTTCGAGACGCTCGATTTGGCCGCTCAACATGGTCTCGGCTTGTTCTTCCATGGCGTGAGCGTCGCGAAGCCACTGCACCAGACGTTCCTTGGAGTCTGTCATGTCTGTCTCCGTTGGTCAGCATTGTCTTACTGCCATCGCAACGCCGCCACAGACTGTTAGTTCCGATCGCCTGCAAAGCGCAGTCGATACCCGGCGGTGACGACAACCCGTCCCGCAGGTCGCTGCCTCCCCGGCCAAAAGCCCTCGAAGTGCAACGTTAGCGTCAGCTAATAGTGCTCTGTGAGCAGTGGCTGTTGCCTGGTAGGCGCCGGCCGGCAGCTTTGGGTCGCCGCAGGAACAAGCTCCAGAGGTTAGGGCGGTGAGTATCGCGCGATACTTAGGCCAACAGTTCGAAAAATCCTGCCCCCAAATCAGATCAGAGTGGCCCGAGGACAAATGTGGCCAGTAGGGCAACAAAAAGCACAGCGGCGATCACGGCGCCCCACATGAGGACCCTTCCTGTGCCGCGTTGCTCTTCCTCGCGAGGTATCTCTTTCGCCATAGCAAGCATCCTTTTTGAGAAGTTCGGTGACTCAGCAACGTGTCTTGCGGAGGCTGGTTCCCGGCAGCCATCTTGAACAGGTCAGCTTTCGGAGGGGCCTATTGATGCCCTGGTTCATTTGGATGTTCCCTTGGACCCACGCCATGGGCGCGCTGTCGCAAGAAGTCCATGCGAGGCACGCCGGTTATGGCACCGAATTCTTACTGCTAATTTAGCTGGAAGTGATGGAACCTGTTTGCCCCCGCCAAGTTCGTTAGGCAATGGAGGAGATTGCCGCCATGAACAGTGTCATTTATCTCATCGGCCTTGTCGTCGTCGTGCTTGCGATCCTCTCCTTTCTCGGATTCCATTAGGAGATACCATGCAGCGCGAAGACGATCAGGGCCGTAAGCCGGCCGATTTCGAAACAGCCAAAAGCGAACTGTCCGAACGGTTCCAGCAGGAAACGCAGACCGCGACAGAGGCGCTACACGACGCTCGCGACGAACTCGCCAGGAAGGCGGGCGACTACGCTGCTGAAGCGAAGCAGGCGTTGTTCGACAAAGCCGAGGGAACACAGCGCGATATCAGCTCCAACCTGAAGGCCTTTAGCGGAGCCTTGCGAGCAGCAAGCGAGCATCTGGCCAATAACAATCAACGGACCGCTTCGAAGTTCACCCTCGATGCCGCCGGCTCGCTTGAACGCCTTTCATCTTCGTTGAAGGACAAACCATTCGAAGATGTTCTTGGCGAGATGCGGTCTTTCGGCCGCGAAAACTCAGGGGCGCTGATAGCCGGCTCAGTATTGGCAGGCTTGGCGCTGGGGCGGTTTATCAAGAGCACGCCGCCATCTGCCCGGACCGAGACACCGAGTCGATCGCAAACAGACGGGGGTTCAGAAACGGTTTCGAACTCGGATCAGTCCGCTACGCGATCGGCAGAGGCACCTGACACTACGCCGCCCCCCTTCAATCAGCCCAGAGACGACAGGGATTTGGCAGGCGCAAGCCTGGAGCAGAACCCATGACCAACAATCAGGAAAGTCGCGGCCTCGCAACCCTCGTCAGCGATCTGGCACAGCAGGTCACAAGCCTGCTTCAAACCGAAAGTAGGCTGTTGCGGGCCGAAATGTCGGAGAAAATCAGCAAGGCCGGCGCAGGCGCCGCCGAGGTTCTGGCCGGCGCCATATGCCTTCTCGCGGCCTTGATGGTGCTTTTGCAAGCACTCGTAATCGCCCTGGCGAGTGCCGGCCTGGGAGCGGGATGGTCCTCACTGCTGGTTGGAATCGTCGTCGCGATACTGGGGACCATTCTCTTGCGCTCCGGCACGAAAAGCATGGCTCCTTCTGAGCTGACGCCTGATCGCACACAAGACCAACTCAAGCGCGACGCGCGCGTGATCAAGGATCAAATAAGATGAGCGAAAAATCCGCAGCCGAGCTCGAGCGCGATGCCGACATCGCCCGTGCTAAAGTAGCAGACACCGCCGATTCGATCCGCAGCAAGATGACACCGGGTCAATTGATCGATGAATTTACCGGGATGTTCGCCGGTGGCGAGGGATCTGCCATGCTTGGCAATCTCAAGTCGCAAGTCAGGGACAACCCGTTGCCATTGACGTTGATTGGAGCCGGCCTGGCCTGGCTGATGCTGGGCGACGGCACGTCGGCAACCAACTCAGCTGCCGCCGCCTATCGGACAGGCACAGCTCCTGACGCTTTCTCTAACTTGCGCGGCGATGATTTCAGCCAGGGCAACGAAGGGTCCGGAATCGGGGCGATGCTCTCCGATACCGCCGGTTCGGTTACATCAGCAGCAAGCGACGCGGCCGAAGCTGCAGCAAACGCTGCTACGGGCGCCAAGGAGAGGATGACAAAAACCGCCGGACAGCTCGGCTCAAGCGCCAGCGAGATAGCGGCTCGGACGCGCCAATCGGCACAAGACCTCTTCGAGCGCGAACCGCTGGCTATCGCCGCAGTCGGCCTTGCGCTGGGCACTGCCATCGGGGTGATGCTGCCCCACACAGCCACAGAGGACGAGCAACTTGGCGCCTACCGCGACAAAATTCGCGACAGTGCGGAGGAGGTTTTCGAAACGGGCCTGGAGCAAGCAAAGCAAGTTGCCGCCGAGGCCTACGAAACGGTCAAGGAAGAGGCCGACCGGCAAGGCTCGGGTGGAGATGCAGGCACCCTAGCAGGCAAGGTCGGCAAAGTTGTGGAATCGACCGCAAACAGAACTGAGGAAGCCATTCGCGATCGTTTGCCGGGGTCGTCGGACGAGTCTTCTACCACCACATAGCGTCGCCACCAGCCTGAATGACGCGCTTCCATACGATGTCATCCGGCACCGTCGCCGGTCGTAACCACACCGGATCGGAAGGGATTGCGGATGTGGTCTTGAAGTAGCGGCATTCACAATGGCGGCTTTGAACGCGGCGAAGGTCTCCGGCGGCACGTCCTCAAACTGGTAACATTTACCGCTGGCCACGAACCACGCCGAGAGGGTTCTCCGTTCCGGATCGTATTCCGTTTGCGAATCGAGGTGAACGCCATAACGCTCACACCTTGGTTCGGCGCGGGCCTGCTAGGTTTCTCCCCTTTGGGTCCTATGACGGTAGTTAGAAGATCGACAGATCGTCCTGAACGCGGGTCTGCAACGACCTAAACTTGCGTCCCGGTCCACCGCGTGAAGGTGGACCGACCCCGCTACCGCGACGTCGAAAGCCGGCGCTTCAAGCAGAGGCGCGCCTATCGGGGATCGCTTCGCCGTCGGCACCTGACCCGATCGTTCCAGGTCGGCCTGATCCGGTACCTGAACGACCGCCTGGAAGAGCTCGCCCCCGTGGAAAGGGGCCCGATCCTGGTCAAGACTCACCACACGAGAAGGAGTTCGCGCCAACCCATCCCGAAATACGGCTGGTGTGTCGAGCATCGGCCCGCGTAGCGACCGACGCCTAAAGGCCGGCAGACAGGCCGCCGACAAGGTCAACCTGAATCGCGCGTTGGGCAACCAAGTCCGAAACCAAGTTCGCACGATATTTGGAATCAAGATTAGTCGGGTTGCCTCCCCGGCCGTAAGCCTTGAAGCGGAACGTTAGCGCGCGCTGATGGTTTTCTTTCAGCAGTGGTTGGCAATGCGACGTCAGAGGCATCCAATGTTGACCGTCGAAGGAAAATGGATATGGGACAGCTGGTATTGCCGGGATGATCAGGGACTCTGGCATGCCTTCTTTCTGCAGGCCGATCGCTCGCTAGGGAATCCCGAACTGCGACACTGGAATGTCACCTGGGGCCTTGCCACCAGTCCTGACCTGCGCAAATGGACGTATCGGGGAACGGTTTTCCGGCCGAGCAAAACTCCGTCTTTTGATGATCTGACGATCTGGACCGGCTGCATTGTGCGGAACGACAGGAATTCATGGACCCTCTTCTATACCGGGACATCACGCGCTGAAGAGGGCAAAATACAACGGATCGGACGCGCTAGTAGCGCCGATCTAGTCCATTGGAGAAGGCAGGGCCTTGCGCTCGAGCGCACCGGTGAGAATGCCGAGTATTACGAGGGTTGCGTTCCGCGGCGCTGGAAGGACTGCTCGCTGCGGGATCCTTGGGTGATACGTGACCCCGAGGGCTCTGGCTGGCTGATGTATTTCACGGCCCGATCGCCGATGCCATCGGATACCAATGCCTCTGGTGCAATTGGCGTTGCCCATTCGCACGATCTTGTAAATTGGCAGCTTCAGCCTCCGGTTTATGTCGGATCTTTCGGGGAAATCGAGGTCCCCCAAGTCTTCCAGCGGGGCGACAAATGGTTCTGCCTCTTCTGCACACATTCACAATGTTGGTCGGAAGAATTCAAACGCAACTATCCGGGAGAGCCGGTAGCGGGCATCCACTATCTTGCTGCCGATCATCCCTTGGGGCCATGGAAACCGGCGGACGGTCCATTCCTATACGGCACATCCGACTGCGAGATATATGCCGGGCGCCTTCTTACACATGGTGACCAGGACTATCTACTTGCCTTCATCTCGGGTCCGGAGGAGCGGTTTTCTGGGACAATCTGCGACCCTATTCCAATCCACTTTGACGCGTGCGGAAGATTGGCGTTGGTCGAGCCACTATCTTTAGATCCGCCGGACTGACTAAAAGTCCCTGCTCTTATTCACGGTCGGGCGATCTGAAACATTGGGCCGAGCGCGGCCTGCTTTCCGCAGGCTTGTCTGCGGCGTCGGCCGAAAGGGGCTTTGCAAGGTGAATGCGTCTGGAAGAATTCCCTTTTCGACCTGGTTCCAGGTTACGGGAGCCGCAATTGGAAAGCCAGGGCGGGCTCTTGGCGAATACGCACCTACCGCGGTGTTTCCACGCCCATTTCGGAGATAGTCGAGGAAGATACGCCCTACGCGGGCGAACGGCGCAGCCGACAACAGGTAGCGATCGGGATGCTTGTTGACCAGCTGCTGCGCCAGCCTGCGTGCATACTGCCTGGCCGCATCGTGCGTGATCCCAGCGTTCAGCGGCGCCATCACATGCAGGCCTTTGCCGCCGGTCACCTTCGGCCAACTGTCCAGTCCTGCTGAACGCAGCATATCGCGGAGCGCCAAAGCCGTGCCGGCAACTAGCTCCCATTCGACTCCTTCGCCAGGATCCAGATCTATTACGAGGCGGTCGGCATGCTCGATATCATCAATGGTGGCGTTCCATGGGTGCAATTCGACAACGCCCATTTCCACCAAGCCAAGAAGCCCATCAAGGTCATCGACCCACAGCCTCACCCCTTCGCCACCTTCGCGTTTCTGAACTCGCAGCTGATGCACGGCATCCGGGACTTTGGGCAATCTGCCCTTGTGATAGAACGTGACGCAGTGGGAGTGGCGAACCAGCTTGAGCGGGCGTCGGCCGAGGTGGACAAGCGCCTTCCTCGCTACCTTCGTCCAATATCCGATTAGATCCTCTTTCGAGGGCACGACGGCGTCGGGCAGCAATTGCAGAATATTTTCGGGCGGGACGCCGAAACTTTCATCGGACGGCCGCTTGCGGCCTAGAGGCGGCGCGCGGGCTGGTGGGCTCAGATCATCGCGCAGCCCCTTGAACACCGCCTCACGCAGCAGTCCGTCATCGGTGATCCCGCTATATTGGATTTCGGCCTCGACTGCCGGGTGCACCCAAGTTGCCTTGGGCTTGTCTATCGGTTCCGAGAGTGGAGATTTCGCCACAATCAGTGGGTTCAATCGTTCGCGCACTTCGCGTGCATCGCGCAGGCTGTAGCCGCTTTGCGCCTTGCCGGCATAGTGGACGCGATTCCCCTCGCGGCGGCCGAGATAAAGCGAGGCAATCCTGCGCGGCTGCGCCCCCAGCTTCTCGACGAAGGCAACGATCGGAAAGTTGTCGCTCTTGATGCATTTGAGCTTGAGCCAACTCTCCTGCCGGCCGGAGCGGTAGCGGGAATCTGCACGCTTCGACACGATCCCCTCCAGGCCCATTTCGCAGGCGTGCTCGAACACTGTCGGGCCGTCGCCCTCATAATGATCGACATAGACCAGCGCCGGCGGCGCACCCTTCAAGAGACGTTGCAAGGCGCGCTTGCGCTCCACCAGCGGAGCGTCCCGCAGATTCTTGCCGTTGAGGTGAAGCAGATCGAAAGCGTGGAAGATCAGCTTCGTTGACTCAGCTTTTCCAAGCTCGCGGCGTAGTGCCTGAAAGTCAGGAAGCCCGGTAGCGCCTAATACAGTCGCCTCGCCATCGATGATTGCGCGCTTTGCTTTCAGCTCAGCCGCGGCACCGACAATCGGGCCGTATCGGTCGGTCCAGTCGAAGCCCCTTCGGGTGAAGGCCTGCGCCTTGCCCCGCTGGATGATCAGCTGGGTCCGATAGCCATCGTATTTGATTTCGTGAATCCATCCATCGCCCTGGGGCGGCTTCTCGACCAGCGTGGGCATTTGGAATTCAATGAACGACAGCCGGCCAATGCCAGGCTCGGTAAGCATGCAATTGGACTCCAGACGCTTCGATTTGAATCAATATCCCCGTTTCGAATCGGTTCCGAAAAAACAAAGTGAGGTCAGGCAGTGCTGGCATTCTCCCGTGTGAACAGAACTTGATCCCGCAGGCCCGCGGAAGCGAAATCGGTTTGCCGGCGTTGCAATTGATTCGAAGCTCACAGGAGAACGATATGGGCGATGACATGAGCGAGCGAGATTTCCGCGACCGCGTGTCCGCCGGTGACGACCACGAGATCGAGTATTTTGCCCAGCAGAACGGCGTCTCGGCAGACCAAGTCCGCCAACTTATCAAAGGCAACGGCAACAACCGGGCCGCTCTGACAGAAGCCGCGAGGCGCTGCGTGAGCGGAAATGAGAAACAGCGAGGCCAGCCAGCTACAGGGTAAAGTTCACGACCGGCCGATCAAGCCCGGGGCGGACCATCTCGAGCGCTGTCCTATCCGCCGGCAAGATTTCGATATACGCAATCTCGGGCCAGGCGCTTCATCACTACGAGCCAGAGCATGAGCTGCTGTCCTATGAAGATGCGTAGGAGGTCTTGCACATGGCAAACCACCCAGTTCGGGGCACCATCACACACTTTGGCACGTTGACGTCGCGCCCGCAGGCGTTTTTGATTTTCCTGGCCTATGCCGGGCTTTGGCTTGTCTATGACGCACGCAGCCTCGATTGGCATTCGATTGCGACGCTGGCGACACGGGCCATGACTCTTTTCATCCAGCGCGCCGAATATCGCGATAGTCAGGCCCTGCACGCCAAAACGGACGAACTGCTTCGCGCCGTCGGCAAGGCTGATAGCAAGACGGTCAAGGTCGACAAAGAGGACCTGAAGAGATTGAAAGAGAATGAGAGCGAAAGCAGCAATGAGATTGATCGATAACGAGACCCGGCATAGCTGCGCGAAACCGTTGCAGCCCCAATGCGTTGGGTTGGCCGCAGGTTACCGGATGAGCCGACAGACCATTGCCTACGGGAGAGGACTGGCAATGGTCTGTTGGATCAGAGGGACTTCCAGATTTAGTGTCCTGCTATACCTTTCGGCACCGCGGGCTGTGATCCCAGTCGCTTAGGTCACTCGATGACTTTGATGATCTTGCGTGTGCCTGGATCAACGACAACAGTCCGGTTGTCGACCATCACGTAACTGTATTTGGTGTCGGGAACTTCATGAAGCTCGACCGTCTCGGGCAGCGTTGAGCCGATATTGAGCTCTATCCCAGGGACCTTCACCGATGCGAGCGGCTGCTTCTTCACATATTCCCTGATGACGGTCTCCTGTTCAGGCTCGATGACTACGTCCTGAGCGGCAGCAGCGCCGATACCTGCCAGCAGCAGAAATCCCGCGGCTGCAGTGGAAAGTCGCATTTTCATAGTTGCCTCCTATGTGAGTCCTGTCGCGCCGAACAGCATCGTCACGCGCGATACTCACCGAACCCGCAGCAGCTGCAAAAGTTCCTTTGGCTGGGAGCTTCGGGCGGATCTCAGACAGGACCCAAGTCTCACTGTTCGCGTAACAGACTGGACATCGCATCATCCGGAACCGCGGCTGCCCGTAGTCGTTGCTCACTGCGAGTTCACGGGAGGAGCCCATGGAAATAGCGTCCACCAAGCCCGCTGGTTACTCGCTCCGGCTTCGCCGTCTCCATCGCGTTCCTGGCAATTGGAATGGTCGTTAGCTAGGGAATGCCAGCAAGAGACCACCGCCATTCCTCGATTTGCGGGTGGTCCTGACCACGTCCGCCTAGGCGGGGCCTGTCAGCGGTTCCAAGGTGGCGAGGGCGGGCATCACCTCACATCAGATCTTCAGCAACTCCGTCGAATTTCTTGAGGCCTTCGCTTGGGGGCTTCTGCTTATGAAGTCCCTGTACTGTTGCAGCCGCCTCGAAGGCGGCGAACGCAGCTTGGTGACTGCAATGTCCGGCCAGGCATTCCTCGATCATTCGGATTGCTTCAAGCCGGGACGGCTTGTCCATGAATGGCCATGGTTGCTGAAGCGCTTTCGCAGCGTCGGTTATCGACGCGACCACCATCGGCCTGTGATTCAGGTAGATTGTAATCGGGACAAACGCCGTCATTTTCGTCGCTTCCCAGGAGTGAAGGCGGTTAAACGCGAAGATATGGCGGTGGTTGCATCATCATCGTGAATTCAGGGCGCCGCTGCCCGACGCGAACGGCCATGCAGGCCTTAACCGCCGCCAAGATCCAGGACGTCGATGCGGTCGAGCAAAGGCGCGAGGCGCCGTTTCGTGGCAGCATGCCGACGTTGCGAATAAATGCATGTGTGGAAGGGGATACTCGCTCCGGTTGCCCTTCCAGCATTTGTTGACTCTTAAGATTATGTAGAGCTAATATAGGGGGTGTGACAATTCAGGGGCCAAGCTCTCTAAGTTGATCTATTTGTTTTGTTCGTTTGAGACTTAATTAAAGTTTGCGACCAGCATAAGCAAATCCCACAATTTTATGAGGATAGGTCGGAGATGCAAGTCCTATCTTTTACTGTGCTGAGCGCAGGATTGTTAAGAACGCTTCTGATCGCTGACCAGCCTGTTCAGGGCAATTCTTATACGAACGACCTTTGCCCTTGTGAGATTCGCGAGAAGCTTCTTCTCGATGACCGAGTCGACGTAGTCGATGTCGCAATCGTCCTTGCGGCCGATATGTCCGGCTCCATCAACCAGATAGAGGCCACGCTACAACGCGAGAGCTACGCGGCTGCTTTGGAATCATCGACCGTGCTGAAGGTGATCAAACAGGGTATGCACGGCAAGATCGCTGTCACTTTTGTCGAATGGTCGAGCCGCGGCTCCTTAAAAACGCGGCTGGATTGGACCGTTCTCTCTGACGCGAATGATGCGTCGGCTATCGCGGAAGCAATCCGGAAAAAGTCGCAAGGCCAATACCGTGATCCGCACAGTGCGAAAACGTCGATCTCATACGCCATTGACGTATCTGTTGATGCGTTTGACAAACTTCCTGTCCCGACGTTGCGCAGGGTCATCGATATCTCAGGCGACGGAACAAACAATGACGGATATTCACTTGAGGAAAGCCGCCAGAGAGCGCTTCAGAAAGCCATCGTAATCAACGGTCTCCCGATAGGCGCGGAAGTGGAAAATGGTGAGACGACTGCGGAATATTATGAGCGGCACGTTATCGGGGGGGCCGGCTCGTTTATCATTCCAGCCGACAGCTCGGCTGAATTCCAATGGGCCATAATAAACAAGCTAGTCCGAGAAGTAAGTTCCATATCCAGCGAGACACGCTCTTAGGCTGCCGACGGCGGCATTCGCGGGCGACCCACGGGGTTGACGCCCTAATCGTGCTTAGCGACAACGCGGCCGACCGTGGAGGGATGGACGTCGAACAGGCGGGTCGGCCTCGGACGCGCTCGCTGGCATTGGTCACTCTTCGCCATTTGTCTTCGTATTGCGCTCAGCTGAGTTCTTGGGCGAGTCCGATGAGGAGCCCTTCAGGCCCACGGATGTAGCAGAGCCGATACGCGTCTTTATACTGGACTACTTCGCCTTC
>NZ_JBVVQS010000086.1:0-114583 GCF_055811575.1 Mesorhizobium sp. WSM4815
CTGCCCTACTGCCCTACTGCCCTACTGCCCTACTGCCCTACTGCCCTACTGCCCTACTGCCCTACTGCCCTACTCCCTCCTTCAGCCGTTGGCGGCGGCCACCGCGCGCTTGGCCATCACCACGATCAGATTGGCGCGATAATCGGCCGAGGCGTGGATGTCGCTCATCAAATCATTCGCCGGCACTTTCACTCCGTTGAGGGCGGCGGCGTCGAAATTCGTGGCAAGCGCCGCCTCGATTTCCTTCGAACGAAAGACGCCGCTGTCGCCGGCCCCAGTCACGGCAACGCGGACTCCATCCGCACCGTTGGCCACGAACACACCGACGATCGCATAGCGCGATGCCGGATTGCGGAACTTTTCATAGGCCGCCTTGGCCGGCGCGGTGAAGGTCACTGCGGTGACGATCTCGCCGTCCTCCAGCGCCGTTTCGAACAGCCCCGTGAAGAATGCGTCGGCGGCGATCTCGCGCTTGTTGGTGACGACGGTGGCGTCGAGGGCCAGAAGTGCCGCCGGATAATCGGCGGCGGGGTCGTTGTTGGCGATCGAGCCGCCGATTGTGCCCTTGTAGCGCACCGCCGGATCGCCGATCCGGGACGCCATATGGGCGAGAGCCGGACACGCGTTGTTCAGCTTCTCGTCGCTGGCGACATCGTGATGCGTGGTGGCAGCGCCGATGGTGACGGTCTTGCCCGACACCTTGACGCCTTGCAGTTCCTTGATCCGCGACAGGTCGACCAGGTCGGAAGGCGCGGCAAGCCGCGTCTTCATCGCCGGGATCAGCGTCATGCCGCCCGACAACAGCTTTGCATCGCCGCTCTTGAGCAGCTTGGCGGCATCGGCGACCGAGGCGGCGCGGTGATAGTTGACTGGGTACATGGGATTCTCCCGTGCGAGATAGTGAGTAGTGAGTAGTGAGTAGTGAGTAGTGAGTAGTGAGTAGTAGTTAGTAGTTAGTAGTTAGTAGTTAGTAGTTAGTAGTTAGTAGTGAGGTGCCGCCTTAGCGAAGCGCTTCTATTCACTATTCACTATTCACTATTCACTATTCACTACTCACTCCTTTCAGTGTTTCGTTGTCGCCCGGATCGCTGCCCAGACCGTGGACGGCGATGCCGGCATGGCGATATCGGTGATGCCGATGGCGTCGGTGATGGCGTTGATCACGGCCGGCGGCGAGCCGATGGCGCCGGCCTCGCCGCAGCCCTTGATTCCGAGCGGATTGCCCGGGCACGGCGTGTTCGAGGTCGAGACCTTGAACGACGGCAGGTCGTCGGCGCGCGGCATGGCGTAGTCCATGTAGCTCGCCGTCAAAAGCTGACCGCTGGCATCGTAGCGCGTACCCTCCAGCAAGGCCTGGCCGATTCCCTGGGCGACGCCGCCATGCACCTGGCCTTCGACGATCATCGGGTTGATGATGTTGCCGAAATCGTCAGCCGCGACGAACTGGACGACCTCGGTCACGCCGGTCTCGGGATCGATCTCGACCTCGCAGACATAGCAGCCGGCCGGGAAGGTGAAGTTCGACGGATCGTAGAATGAGGTCTCCTTCAACCCCGGCTCCATCCCGCCGGGCAGGTTGTGGGCGGTGTAGGCAGCAAGCGCCATCTGGAACCACGGCACTTGTTTGTCGGTGCCGGCGACCTTCAGGGCGCCATTTTCGATGACGATGTCGCCCTCGTCGGCCTCGAGCAGATGGGCGGCGATCTTCTTGGCCTTGGCCTCGACCTTGTCGAGCGCCTTGGCGACGGCCGACATGCCGACGGCGCCCGAGCGCGAGCCGTAGGTGCCCATGCCCATCTGCACCTTGTCGGTATCGCCATGGACGATCGAGACGCTGTCGATCGGCACGCCGAAGCGCTGGTTGACCAGCTGGGCGAAGGTCGTCTCATGGCCCTGGCCGTGGCTGTGCGAGCCGGTCAGCACCTCGATGGTTCCGGCGGCGTTGACGCGCACCTCGGCACTTTCCCAAAGGCCGACACCCGCTCCAAGACTGCCGACCGCCGCCGACGGCGCCAGCCCGCAGGCCTCGATATAGCAGCTCATGCCGATGCCGCGCAGCTTGCCTCTGCTGGCGGCGTCGGCCTTGCGCTGGGCAAAACCGGCATAATCGGCAGCGGCCATCGCCGCGTCCAGCGAAGCGGCATAATCGCCGGCATCATAGTTCATGATGACCGGTGTCTGGTGCGGGAACGAGGTGATGAAGTTCTTTCGGCGAAGCTCCGCCGGAGACACGCCCAGCTCGCGTGCGGCGGTCTCCATGGTGCGTTCGAGCAGATAGGTGGCCTCCGGCCGCCCTGCCCCGCGATAGGCGTCGACCGGCGCGGTGTTGGTGTAGACGGCGCGCACATTGGCGTGGATCGCCGGGATGTCGTACTGGCCCGACAACAGCGTCGCGTAGAGATAGGTCGGCACGCAGGACGAGAACAGCGACATGTAGGCGCCGAGATTGGCGATGGTGTCGACCTTCAGCCCGGTGATCCTGTTGTCCTTGTCGAACGCCATTTCGACCGTCGAGACATGGTCGCGGCCATGGGCGTCGGTGAGAAAGCTCTCGGTGCGGTCGGCCACCCATTTGACCGGCACGCCGGTCTTCTTCGAGGCCCACAGGCAGACGATTTCTTCCGGATAGATGTAGATCTTCGAACCGAAGCCGCCGCCGACATCCGGCGCGATGACGCGCAGCTTGTTTTCCGGCGCGACATTGTAGAAGGCGCTCATCACCAGGCGCGCGAGATGCGGGTTCTGCGAGGTCGTCCAGCAGGTATAGTGGTCCTCGGCCTTGTCGTAGTGACCAAGCGCTGCGCGCGGCTCCATCGCGTTGGGCACCAGCCGGTTGTTGACGATCTTCATGCGGGTGATGTGGGCAGCCGCCTTGATTGCCGCGTTGGTCGCCGCGCTGTCGCCGAGCTCCCAGTCGAAAATCAGATTGCCGTCGGCTTCCGGATGGATCTGTGGCGCACTCCTTTCGAGCGCCTTGGGAGCGTCGACGACTGCCTTCAGTTCCTCGTAGCTGATGTCGACCGCTTCGGCCGCGTCGCGCGCCTGCCCCTTGGTCTCGGCGACCACGACGACCACCGCGTCGCCGACATAGCGGACCCTGTCGAAGGCCAGCGGCGACCACGCCCCCATCTTCATCGGCGAGCCGTCCTTGGAATGGATCATCCAGCCGCAGATGATATTGCCGATGCCGTCGGCCTTGAGCTCCTTGCCGGTCAGCACGCCGATGACACCCGGCATGGCCTGGGCTTTTTTGACATCGATCTTCTTGATCTCAGCATGCGCGTGCGGACTGCGCACGAAGGCCGCATGCTTCATGCCGGGAACCACCATGTCGTCGACATAGCGCCCAGCGCCGGTAATGAACCGCTTGTCTTCCTTGCGCGCTACACGAGCGCCAACACCTTCAATGCCCATCGCAGAAATTCCTCCCGAAAAAGTAGGGGAATAGGGGAGTAAGGCAGTAGGGCAGTAGGGATTTGAGCCGAATTCCCCTACTGCCTTACTGCCCTACTCCCTTACTGCCCTCATGCAGCTTGCTTGTCCTTGCCCTTCGAAGACATCGTCTCCGATGCGGCGAGGATCGCCTTCACGATGTTGTGGTAGCCGGTGCAGCGGCAGATATTGCCTTCGAGCTCGGCCCGCACCGTGGCCTCGTCGAGGCCTTCGGGATGGCGGTTGACCATGTCGGTCGCCGCCATGATCATGCCCGGCGTGCAGAAACCGCATTGCAGGCCGTGATGCTCCTTGAACGCCGCCTGCATCGGATGGAGGTCGGCGCCGTCAGCCAGACCTTCGATGGTCACGACGCTCGACCCGGAGGCTTGCACCGCAAGCATCGTGCAGGATTTTACCGCCTTGCCGTCGACATGGATCACACAGGCGCCGCATTGCGAGGTGTCGCAGCCGACATGCGTCCCGGTCAGGCCGAGATTCTCCCTCAAGAAATGAACCAGAAGCGTCCGGTCTTCGGCAGCGCCGCTGACCCGCTTTCCGTTCACCGTCAATGATATCTCCGACATGAAACCTCCCTGGGTGCTACCTTGGTCGTTTTTTGGCGTCGGTGGTGCCCGAGCCCTCCATCTGTCCGCTATTCTTATACCGCATAAAGCACGGGAAATAGTGCCGCGGAATGCCGAGATTGCGAGAATGCAGTTCGGCCGAAAATCCGCCTATTGTACTTTCGGTCACGCAAAGACAGGCAAACGGCCGAGCGAAGCGAAACCATGGTCGCCTGGCGATGCCGCCTGCCGGCCATCAGCGGCAATGGTGCTGGCCAGGCCGATTTCAGCCGATGCCGTGCTTTCTGAGAACCTCCTGCTCGTCGCCTGACACCCAGCCAAATATTTTAGGCTCCCGCCAGTTTCTGCACGAGGTAGTGGACGTCGAAATCGATCGTGACGTCGGTTTGGCCTTTGCGCGCAAAGATCGACGTCCAGGCGACGTGGGCAACGCAATGATGCTCGTCTATCGGCGAAATGCCAACATCGCGTATTCGCATCTCCTTGGTGCCGATCGCTCGATAGCGAGCATAGCCTTGTTCCATAGCCTGCTTGAGCTGGTCGTCGTTCTTCCCGACCATGACGCCGGCAGGCGACGCTGCAATGAAGGCGGAAGCATAGACCGACGTGACTTCGTCCATGTCGGCATCACCGGCGAGGGATTTCCGGAAAAGCCGCTCGTAGCGTTCGAATAGCTTCCTGACCTGGGCGTCCATGGATAACTCCCTTCCGCTGTGGTTTTGGATCTGACGTTTCTGAGCGCCGATGCTGTCAAAAACAGCAGAAAATTCAATTCCGTCATGTTGGCTCATTGCCAAAGTAGCACTTGAAGACAACAATGGTTTCGACGCCGGCGCGACAGGAGCACAAAAAAACAGCCGCGCACAAAAAGAGCGTCGGAGGAAATAGAGGAGGAAGCCGCTGGCCAGTTCACGGACGCGCTATGCATGCGGCCTATCGGTTCTCACCACCGACGAACCCGACGCGGATGCGTTCGCGCGGGCGGTGGCAGTGGAAGCCGCGGCCATCGACGCTGGATTTGCCCTGCTGTTTTTCTCGCAAAGCCTGCTTGAGGCAGTCGCCCTTTCGGAAGCGCTGAACAACCACGCGCCGGCACTCCGCTATGCCGGCTGCTCGACGGCCGGCGAGATTACGCCCAAAGGCCTGGAGGACGGCCAGGTCATGGCCATGCTGCTTCCCTCCGCATCTTTTTCGGCAGCCAGCACCATGGTCGAAAATCTGTCGTCATCGAGCATGGACGGGATCACCGGCGAAGTCGAGGCGCTGAGGCGTTCGTTACGCGGCCGCGTCGGGCACGAGCGAGCCGACACCACTTTCGCGCTCTGCCTGATCGACGGGCTGTCCTATGCCGAGGAAGCGGTCACCTCCGCCATCCATTGGGGGCTCGACGATATTCCACTGATCGGCGGGTCGGCCGGCGATGATTTGAAGTTCGAGACGACGCGGCTGATCTCGAACGGCAAGGTTGCCTGCGACTGCGCCATCATCGTGCTGATCACCACGGAAATTCCTTTCCACGTGTTCAAGACCGACAATTTCGTCCCCACCGACGAGAAGCTGGTGGTGACCGCGTCCGATCCCGATCACCGCACCGTGCGCGAATTCAACGCCACCAATGCCGCCGAGGAATATGCCGCCTCGGTCGGCGTCATCCCGCAGATGCTGACGCCGCTCAGTTTCGCTTCGCACCCGGTGGTGGTGAAAGTCGGCGGCGAATTTTACTGCCGCTCGATCCAGAAGATGCACGCGGACGGCTCGCTGTCGTTCTTCTGCGCCATCGACGATGGCGTCGTCCTGTCCATCGCCCGACCCAAGAACATGGTTGAATCGACGCGTGCCGCCTTTAGGGATGTCGAGGACAGGCTTGGCGGCATCGACATGATCCTCGCCTTTGACTGCGTGCTGCGCAGGCTCGATGCGCGCAACCGCCAGGTCTTCCGGGAGATGTCGGAACTCTACAAGGTCAACAACGTCATCGGCTTCGGCACCTATGGCGAGCAGTACCGGTCGATGCATCTGAACCAGACGTTCACGGGCATCGCCTTCGGAGAGCGGCAGGCGGCGGAGTAGGAGGTTTTATGCCGCTCAGGGACATCAACGACCTGGAGAAGCTGAAGAAGATCAACGCAGCCCTTGTCAGCCGCGTCGAGCGCTCGATGGATCAGCAAGGCAACGCGTTCTCGCTGTTCCAGACCGCGATTTCGCTCGAGAATCGAGTGCGTACGCGCACCGAGGAACTGCACTCGACACTGCGTCGATTGGAACAATCCAACATCGATTTGAGCGCGGCCAAGGAAAACGCCGAACTGGCGAACCTGTCCAAGACCAGGTTCCTGGCAGCCGCCAGTCACGACGTGTTGCAACCGCTGAACGCCGCGCATCTCTCCGTCTCGGCGCTGGCCGAAGTGCAGACCAGCGACGAAGGCAAAAAACTGGTCCGGCAGGTCGAGCGCTCGCTGGAGACGATGGAGGATCTGCTCCGCACCCTGCTCGACATCTCCAAGCTCGATGCCGGCGTCGTGCAGCCCGATATCGGCGACGTCAGCCTGGAGGTGCTGTTTTCGTCGCTGCGCTCGGATTTCCTGCCGGTCGCCGAATTGAAGGGCCTGACGCTGAAATTCCGGCCGGTCAACGCCGTCGTGCGCTCGGACCGCACCTTGCTGCGCCGCATCCTGCAGAACATCCTTTCCAACGCGCTGCGCTACACCCGCTCCGGCGGCGTGCTGGTCGGCACCAGGCATCGCGGCGACACGATCCGCATCGATGTCGCCGATACCGGCTGCGGTATCCCCGACGACCAGCGCGAGGCGGTGTTCGAGGAGTTCCACCGCGGCACGTTCCCGACCGATGCCGGGCTAGCCGGCGGTGGGCTGGGACTGGGCCTGGCCATCGTGCGCCGCATCGCCGCCGCACTCGGCCATCCCGTGACGTTTTCGTCGAAAGTCGGGCACGGCACGATTTTCCACATCGACGTTCCGGTCGGGATCGGCGCCAGCGTCGATGCCATTGCCAGCAGCGCCGACATGGAGCGGCCGCGCGGCTACGGTCTGTTCGGCACGAAGGTGCTGCTGGTCGAGAACGACGTCGAGGTGCTGCAGGCGATGACATCCCTGCTCGAGCGCTGGCAATGCCTGGTGCGCCCCGCCACCTCGACCGATGCCGCGATCGAGATGCTCGGCGATACGGACTGGGTGCCGGACATCGTCATCGCCGACCAGCATCTCGACGGCGGCGACCTCGGCACCACCACGATCGCCGAGGTCCGCGATTATCTCGGCCGCGCCGTGCCGGCGCTGATCGTCACCGCCGACGGTTCGGAGACCGTCGCCAAAGCCGCCCGCGCCGCCGGCATCGAGCTGATGCGCAAACCGCTGAAACCGGCGCAGCTGCGCGCCCTGCTGGCGCATCTCTTGGCTTGATCCCAAAGACGTTGGCAGAAGACCGCGAGCGACAGGAAAATGGTGCACTGTCACCGTGATTTCGGAAAAGGTAAGTTCTCGGTGACGTTTATTCACCCTAACGGGTGCGCCTAAAACCCCGCCTGGCCGCGAAACAGCTCGGCACTGTCGAGCTTCGAAACCTCGATGACGGCTTGCGTCCGGCTGTAGACGTTGAGTTTGCGCAGGATCTCGGAGACATGCGCCTTGACGGTGGTTTCGCCGACCTGCAGCTCGTAGGCGATCTGCTTGTTGAGCAGGCCCTGGCGCAGCATCTGCAGCACCCGCAATTGCTGCGGCGTCAGTTTGGCAAGCCGCTGCACCATCTCGGCGCGGTCGGTGCTGTCGGCGTCCGGCGGCTGGCCCTCATAGGTTTCGGGCACGTAGATCGCGCCTTCCATCACCGAGCGGATGGCGGCGGCCAGGTCGCTCTTGCGCGCCGATTTCGGGATGAAGCCGGCCGCGCCATAGGACAGCGCCTCTGAAATGATCTTGGGCTCCTCATGCCCCGAAACGATGACCACCGGCAGGCGCGGATAGCGGGTCCGAAGCTGCAGCAGTCCGTCGAAGCCATGCACGTCCGGCATGCTGAGGTCGAGCAGCGCGAGATCGAACGGCTTGGCGTCCGCCAGAAGCTCAAACGCCTCGGTGATCGAACGCGCCTCGACAGTGTCGACGTCCGGATAGGCCATCTGCACAGCGCTGTGCAGCGCCTCGCGAAACAGCGGGTGGTCGTCGATGATCAGAAACCGGGCGCGATCGTTGACTGCGGTCATGGCGTTCGTTTCAATTCAGGGCAGGATAGAATAGCCCAGCGACCATGGCCAGATTATTGGCAAATAGTACATCGCCATCGCTGGCCGAAGGGCGGAGATGGCAATTTCCGGACGACCATGCCTTGCCCGGTCGTCCAAATCGGCCGAATGTGCAGGAATGAGCGACCTCGTCCTGCATAACTACTACCGCTCCTCCACCTCCTACCGGGTGCGGATCGCACTGGAGATGAAGGGCCTGACCTACCAATATGTGCCGCATCATCTGCGCCACGGCGAGCATCTCGAGCCAGCCTATCTCTCGGTCAATCCGCAAGGACTGGTGCCGGCGCTGATCCTGGGCGACGGCACGCTGCTGACGCAATCGCTGGCGATCATCGAATTTCTCGACGAGACCAGGCCCGAACCGCCGCTTTTGCCGCAGGACGCGCCTGGCCGGGCCCGCGTCAGGATGCTGGCGCAGATGATCGCCTGCGACATCCATCCGGTGAACAACCTGCGCGTGCTGACCTCGCTGCGCACGCTGTTCGGCGCCGGCGACGAAGACGTCGCCAACTGGTTCCGCCACTGGGTGAACGAAGGCTTTCAGCCGCTTGAAAAGATTCTTGTTTCATCGCCTGAAACAAAAACGTTCTGCCATGGTGACACGCCGGGGCTGGCCGACATCTGCCTGGCCGCGCAGGTCACCAGCAACGCCCGTTTCGGCGTCGACCTGACGCCCTATCCGACGATCGCACGGATCCACGCCGCCTGCATGGCGCTGCCGGCCTTCCAAAGGGCCGCACCCGAGAACCAGATCGATGCCGAGTAGAGCAAGTTGGATTAGGGTGTTTGAGATTCAGGTCAGGCCGAGCCGAGAATGGTGGTTTCCGAGAACCGGAGCGGAGCGTACTTTTGGGTACGTGAGCACCGGAAGCGCAGGAAACCGCCGTTCGCACGCCGGCATCACCTGAATATCAACACATCCTAATGAGGAATTGCCGATGAAAGCCGTTGTCTTCGAAAAATTCGGCGAGGTGCCGACGATCCAGACTGTTGCCGATCCGGAGCCGGCACTGGGCGGCGTTGTCATCAAGGTCGAGGCGACCGGGCTCTGCCGCAGCGACTGGCATGGCTGGATGGGCCACGACGACGGCATCCGCCTGCCGCATGTGCCGGGCCACGAGCTTGCCGGCGTCGTGGTGGCCGCCGGCAGCCAGGTGACCCGCTGGAAGACCGGCGAGCGCGTCACCGTGCCGTTCGCCGTCGGCTGCGGCCGTTGCTTCGAATGCAGCTCCGGCAACCATCAGGTCTGCGAGCACCAGACCCAGCCCGGCTTCACCGGCTGGGGCTCGTTCGCCGAATATGTCGCCATCGACCATGCCGACACCAATCTGGTCCGCTTGCCGGACGAGATGGAATTCGCCACCGCCGCCAGCCTTGGCTGCCGCTTCGTCACCTCGTTCCGCGCCATTGTCGACCAGGGCCGGGTGACGCCAGGCGAATGGGTGGCCGTGCATGGCTGCGGCGGCGTCGGCCTGTCGGCGATCATGATCGCCAGCGCCATGGGCGCCAACGTGATCGCCATCGACCTGACCGACGAGAAGCTGGACTTCGCCAAAAAAATCGGCGCGGTGGCGACGATCAATGCCGCCAGGACGCCGAACGTGGTCAAGGCGGTCAAGCAGATCACCAATGGCGGCGCGCACATGTCGATGGACGCGCTCGGCCATCCGACGACCTCGTTCAACTCGATCGCGAACCTGCGCCGGCGCGGCCGCCATGTGCAGGTCGGGCTGATGCTCGGCGATCACGCCAGGCCGCAGATCCCGATGGACAAGGTGATCGCCTTCGAGCTCGAAATCCGCGGCAGCCACGGCATGCAAGCCTACCGCTACCAGGCGATGATGGAGATGATCCGTACCGGCAAGCTGAAACCCGAATTGCTGGTCGGCAAGCGGATCAGCCTCGATGAGGCGCCCGCGGCCTTGATGGCGATGGGCGGCTTCGAAGGCATCGGCATCGGCGTCGTGACGAAGTTCTAGCCGTGCGGCTCTCCCTTCTCCCCTTTTGGGAGAAGGTGGCCGCCCACGGGTCTTGCCTCCGGCAAGCCCGAGGACAGGCTCCGCGGCCGGATGAGGGGTGCTCCAGCTTGGCACCGACAGCACTCCGGCCAGCACCCCTCTTCCGTCTCGGCGCTGCGCGCCAATCCACCTTCTCCCACAAGGGGAGAAGGAAGAAGGGCCGCCGCCTATCTCGAATATTTCTTCGCACCGACCACGCAGAGCACGACGGCAGCGGTGACGGCGATCATGGCGGGGCTGACTTGCTCGTGCAGCAGCATTGCCGCTAGGCCGAGGCCGAAGAAAGGCTGCAGAAGCTGCAACTGCCCGACCGCGGCGATGCCGCCTTGCGCCAGTCCGCGATACCAGAACACAAAACCGATCAGCATGCTGAACAGCGAGACATAGGCGAGGCCGATCCAGGCGGCCTTGCCGACGTTTTCGATCGACGGTGGCATGGTGATGAGCGTCAGCGCCAGCATGACCGGCAGCGACAACACCAGCGCCCATGAGATCACCTGCCAGCCGCCAAGCTTGCGCGACAGCGTGGCGCCTTCCGCATAGCCCAGTCCGCACACGATGATTGCCGCCAGCATCAGCATGTCGCCAAACGGCGAGGCCGAGACGCCTTGGGTCACTGCAAAACCGGCAACAAGGGCGCTGCCAAGACATGAAAACAGCCAGAAAGCCGGTTTGGGGCGATCGCCGCCGCGAATGACGCCGAAGATCGCGGTCGCCAGCGGCAACAGGCCGATGAAGATGATGGAATGGGCCGAGGTGACGTGCTTGAGCGCCAGCGCGGTCAGCAGCGGAAAGCCGACCACGACGCCGAGCGCGACGATGGCCAGCGACAACAGATCCTGCCGTTCCGGACGCTTCTGGCGAAAAACGAGCAGAAGCGCCAGGCCGAGGATGCCTGCCGTGGCAGCGCGGGCGACGGTCAGGAAGGTCGGATCGAAATCCATCACCGCAACCCGCGTTGCCGGAAGCGATCCGCTGAAAATCAGTACTCCTACGAATCCGTTGATCCAGCCGCCCGCCGTCTTGTCCATCGCATGCTCCTGATGTTCTCGCCCTCTATCGGGCCGGACCTATGGCGCCGCCAGAGACAATGAAGTACAGTTCGACAAAACTGTCATGGTAGATTGAGCAGTACGGATGGACGAGCAGACGACGGCAAATGTGGGCAGCGGGACGCTTGTCGAAAGCGTCATGGCGACGATCAGGCACAGGATTGCCGCGCGCAGCCTGACACCGGGAACACGATTGCCTTCGATCCGGGGTTTCGCGAAAACCATGCAGGTTTCGAAATCCACAGTGGTCGAAGCCTATGAGCGTCTTGCCGCAGAAGGCATCATCCGCTCGCGTCCAGGTTCGGGCTTTTATGCCGCCGGGCCGCTGGCTCCCTTGTCGCTGGCCGAGATCGGCCCCAGGCTTGACCGTGCCGTCGATCCGCTCTGGGTTTCGCGCCAGTCGCTGGAAGCCGGCGACGGCGTGCTCAAACCCGGTTGCGGCTGGCTGCCGGCCGCGTGGATGCCGGAGGCCGGATTGCGCCGGGCGCTACGGACAATGGCACGCGGCGATGATGTCACGCTGACCGATTACGGCACTCCGCTCGGGCTGCCGCCGCTGCGTCATCTGCTCGCACGGCGCATGGCAGAGCACGGCATCGAGGCGTATCCCGACCAGATCATGCTGACGGAATCGGGCACCCAGGCCATCGATCTCCTGTGCCGGTTCCTGCTGGAACCGGGCGACACGGTGCTGGTGGACGACCCCTGCTATTTCAACTTCCATGCCCTGTTGCGCGCTCATCGGGCCAAGGTGGTCGGCGTTCCCTACACGCCGTCGGGACCGGATATCGAGCTGTTCGCGCAGGCGCTGATCGATCACCGGCCGCGCCTCTACATCACCAATTCCGCGCTTCACAATCCAACGGGTGCAATTCTGTCGCCGGTCGTCGCCCACCGATTGCTCAAGCTCGCCGACCAATCGGATCTGACGATCATCGAAGACGATATCTTTGCCGACTTCGAACACACCCCGGCACCCAGGCTGGCGGCGTTCGACGGTCTTGGTCGCGTCGTCCATATCGGCAGCTTCTCCAAGACGCTTTCGGCGTCGGTGCGCTGCGGCTTCATCGCGGCTCCGCGCGACTGGATGGAAGGGCTGACCGACCTCAAGATCGCCACGTCCTTCGGCAGCGGCAGGCTTGCCTCCGAACTGGTGCTGACGCTGCTGAAGGACGGCAGCTATCGCAAGCACGTCGATTTGCTGCGCACGCGGCTTTCACGCGCCATGGCTGAGACAGGCAGCCGCCTGAAGGCGATCGGCATCATGCCGTGGATCGACCAGCCGACCGGCATGTTCTTGTGGTGCAGACTGCCGGAAGGCGTCGATGCAGCGGAAATAGCCCGCCGCGCCCTGTCGGCCAATGTCGTGCTGGCGCCCGGCAATGCGTTCAGCCTGTCCCAAACCGCCAGCCGTTTCCTGCGCTTCAACGTCGCGCAGTCGGCAGACGAGAGAATTTTCAGGACGCTCGAAGAGGCGATGTCGCGTTGATTTTCCCGCACTGCCCTTCTCCCCTTGTGGGAGAAGGTGGCCTCGCGAAGCGAGGTCGGATGAGGGGTGATCCAGCTTGGCACCAACAGCACTCCGGCCAACACCCCTCAACCGTCTTGGCGCTGCGCGCCGATCCACCTTCTCCCACAAGGGGAGAAGGCAAGATGGTGCTTGGCTCTCCTCACGGCCCTGCCCGCCTGCGCCGCCGCTCATAGAGCATGACCAGTGTTTCGGCGGTCAGCGCCGGCTTCTTCTCACCTTCGATCTCGACGATGTTGGCCGCCTTCATCAGATACTGGCCGGGGCCTTTGTCCTCCATGGACAGCAGCGTGATGCGCAGCCTGATGCGCGCGCCGGCCCTGACCGGCGCCAGGAACCGCACCTTGTCAAAACCATAATTGAAGACGGCTTGCGTGTTTTCCGGCACGATGCCCATGTCGAGCGCCAGCGCGCCGATGATCGACAGCGTCAGATAGCCGTGCGCGATGGTGGCGCGGAACGGGCTCTGCCGCTTCGCCCGCTCTGGATCGACATGGATCCATTGGCGGTCGCCGGTGCATTCGGCGAACTGGTCGATGCGGCTCTGGTCGACCGTCGTCCAGTCCGACACGCCAAGCTCCTGCCCTGTCATCGTTCTGAGCTGTTCGTAGGTCGGCGGCGGCCTCAGCCGTATTTGCGTCATTCCTGCTTTCCCGATCGCTTGCCCTGCCTCCGGACCACGAACCGGCCGCCTCTGTCAATTCGCTCGGTGTGTTCCGCCGCGATATCCTCGGCCGGATCGCGCCAGTGCCGGTGTAGAGCTGGCAACAGGATTATCGAGCAAAAGGAACTTTGTGCGCCTCGGCGGGACCAACACCAAGGCTTTCGCCAGCCGGGATGACGACAGAAAAGTCCAGCGGCTTGGGAAACAGCCTACTTCTTGTCGTAGCCGCTGCGGATTTCCTCCATCGCCTCCTTGATGCGCTCGCGCAGGATCTCGACCGATTCGGTGCCGGATTTCCTGGCCAGCTCGGCCACCTCGCCGGCATTCTTCAATGCGGTTTCGAAGGATTTCCTGGCGAACGCCGTTTGCTTGGCCATCAGCTCCCGAGGATCGCCCGGCGCCCTGTAGTCCTGTGCCATGTCGGCGATCTCGTGCAGCGTGTCCTGCAGCATCTCGCGTTGCCTAGAGAGCATCGACGACGCTCCGGCAGCACTTGCCCTAGCCGACTTTTCCAGTGCTTCGAGGTTCTTGCGATGATGGCTGAGGATCGCCTCGACATCGACGCTCGGCAGCTTCAGGTCGCGGCCGAACCTGCCGAACATGTCGATGAAGGTGTCGGATTCCGGTCGCTTTGCCATGGTGGCGTCTCCCCTGTTGCTGCGAATGCGGCAGCTGAAGAGAACAATAGGGCACTGGAGCCCCACGGTCCATTCAGCCGCGCACACATCGCGCCTCATCCGACGAGGAACAGCCGTTCCAAAGTGTGGAGCACGACGCCGGCCAGGCCGCCGATGACCATGCCGTTGAAGCGGATATATTGCAGGTCCCTGCCGATGTTCATTTCGATCAGCCTGGTCAGTTGCGCAAGGTCCCAGCGCTTGACCTGATCGGCGATGAATTTCGAGACGCCGCTCTTCTGGCTTTCGACGAACGACGACAGCGCAACGATAAACCCCTGGTTCATGTCGGCCCTGATCTGGGCGTCGCCGGCAAGATGGCGGCCGACCTCGACGAACATGTTAGCGAGATGGGCGCGGATCATCGAATTCGGCGCCTTGGCGTCCTGCTCGATGAACACACTGAGGCTTTCCCACATGTCGCCGGCCAGCGCCTTCAGCTCCGGCCGGGCGAGGAAATCGCGCTTCAGTTTCTCGGCGCGCTTGGCGTATTGCTTGGATGTCCTCAGCCGCTCGACGAAGCTCAGGACAAAACGGTCGAATTCGGCGCGCATCGGGTGGTCGGGATCGGCCCGCACCTCGTCGAGCAACGAACCGGCCGAGGCGACGATCTTCTTCAGCAGATACGCGTCGGCGCGAAACAGGTTGAACAGCGACGGCAATTCCTCGCGGATCTTCTCGCGCATCGTCGCCAGCGCCGCCTCGTCGCTCAGGAAGCGGCCGACGACCTTGGTGAATTCGTCGAACAGTCTTTGGTGGCGGCGATCATCGGTCAGCGCCGACAGCAACTCGGCGGCGAGCGGCGCCAGCGGCACCTTTTCGATCTGCTCCAGCATGCGGCTGCTGACGAAGCCGCGCAGGCCGGATTGCTCGATCGCCGTCAGTGTCTGCGGCACCAGCCGGCCGACGAAATGCGACAGATCGGCGGCCCGGTTGGGGTCGGCCAGCCAGTCGGCGACGAGTGCGGAAAAATCGACCTCGGCAAGCTTTTCCCGCACCGGTTCGGGCGCCAGGAAATTGACCTCGATGAAGCGGCCGAGATTGTCGGCGATGCGGTTCTGGTTCTCCGGGATGATCGCGGTGTGCGGGATCGGCAGGCCGAGCGGCCGTCTGAACAACGCCACCACCGCATACCAGTCGGCCAGCCCGCCGATCGTCGCCGCCTCGGCGAAAGCGGCGACGAAACCCAGCCACGGATAGCGGCCCTCGAACGACTTGGCCACCGCAAAGATGAGGACGCAGAGCGCGAGCGCTGCGGTGGCGACGAATTTTGTGCGCCGAAGCGCCGAAAGCTTGGCCTCCGCGTCGGCATCGAACCGGGCGGACGCCCAAGCCGGTGATGATTGTGACATGGATGAACTGCTCCTGGTCTATGTCGCGGAGTTAACTTAGTAATCCGCTCACCCGAATGCGCGCCATATCAGGGTCGTGGTTTGCACGACCGCCCACACAAAGCTGATAAACATATTCAACTATTATGCGGTGCTTGTCTGGAATTGTTCCAAGGTATAGGCCATATTAGGGTTGAGCTACTGCTTCGTGAGGACACAATGCGGCTGACACGCCAGACCAACTACGCCATGCGCATCCTGATGTATTGCGCCGCGAATACCGACCGGCTGAGCCGCATCCCGGAGATTGCGGCCGCCTACTCGGTGTCTGAACTTTTTCTCTTCAAGATCCTGCAGCCTTTGGTCGAGCATGGTCTGGTCGAGACGGTGCGCGGCAGGAACGGCGGCGTCAGGCTCGGCCGCGCGGCCGAATCGATCACATTGTTCGAGGTCGTGCGCGTGACCGAAGAGAGCTTCGCCATGGCTGAATGCTTCGAGAACGACGCTGCCGAATGTCCGCTGGTCGACAGTTGCGCACTGAATTCGTCGCTGCGCGAGGCGCTCAATGCCTTCTTCGCCGTGCTCGAGCGCTATACGATCGCCGACATGGTGGCAGCGCGCCCGAACGTGCGCCACCTGCTCGGCATCGACATGCTGGTGCAAAGGGCGCCGGCCGCTTGATCCGGGTCGAGCCATAGCCGAACAGCGCTTGCAACTCTCCCTTCTCCCCTTGTGGGAGAAGGTGGCCTCGCGAAGCGAGGTCGGATGAGGGGTGTTCCAGCTTGGCACCAACAGCGTTCCGTCCAACACCCCTCAACCGTCTTGGCGCTGCGCGCCAATCCACCTTCTCCCACAAGGGGAGAAGGAAGAAGGGGCGGCGCCGACCTTGCCAGCTGGAACTTACGCCGCTGACTGCGGCAGGACGAACGGCATGTCTCCGGCCGGCAGCACGCCGACCCGGAGCCGGCAATCGAACACTTTTTCGATCAGATCGTCGCTGAGCACGTCCTGCGGTGTGCCGGTGGCGGCAAGCCTGCCGCGGTGCATGACGAAGATCCGGTCGGCATACATCGCCGTCAAGTTGAGGTCATGCAGGATCGCGACAACGCCGCCGCCCCGCCTGGCGAAATCTCGGGCGATGTTCATGATGATCAATTGGTGCTTGATGTCGAGGCTGGAAACCGGCTCGTCGACGAAGAGATAGCGCGGTTTGCCGTCGAGGACCGGCGCCCAGACCTGGCAAAGCACACGGGCCAACTGCACGCGCTGCTGCTCGCCGCCCGAAAGCTCCTGGTAGAAACGGCCGGCAAAGCCGTCGAGATCGACGCGCGCCAGCGCCCGTTCGGGCAGGCGCGCGTCCTCGCCGGGCAGCGCGCCCGAGCGCCCGCCGAGCAGGCCAAGCCTGACGATCTCGCGCACCGTGAACGGAAACGACGGCGTCGTCGCCTGCGGCAGCACGGCGCGCAGCATGGCTGCCTCGACCGGCTTCATCACCGACAGGTCACGACCGTTGATGGTGACCTCTCCCGAATAGGCAAGATCGCCGGACAGCGCCCTCAGGAAGGTCGTCTTGCCCGAACCGTTGGGACCGACGATGGCCGCGATCTCACCGGGCCGCATGTCGAAATCGACATTGGCGACGATGCCCTTGCCGCCGATCGCCACCGAGACATCCCGCGCTTCGATCATGCAAACTCTCTAACAGGTCTGCTCACACAGGCCCCCCTCTCATAGGTCTATAACCCCACGCTTGCGCAGCAGGATCCAAAGGAAGAACGGAGCGCCGGCGATCGCGGTGACGATTCCGATCGGCAGTTCCGCCGGCGCCACGATGGTGCGGGCGACGGCATCGGCTAGCAGCAGCAGGCAAGCGCCAAGCAGGGCCGAGGCCGGCAGCAGATAACGATTGTCCGGGCCGATGGCCAGGCGCAGCAGATGCGGCACGACGATGCCGACAAAGCCGATGCCGCCGCTGACGGCGACAGACGCCCCGACCGCCGCCGAGACGCCGACGATGGCCGTGTATTTCAGCCGCTGAACCGGAATGCCGAGATGGCCGGCGGTGGCTTCGCCCAGCGCCAGCGCGTTGAGGCCGCGCGCCACGAACGGCATCGCCGCCAGCGCCAGCACGATCACAGGCCCAACGGAGCCGATTTTTTGCCAGGTCGCGCCGGCGAGCGAGCCGAGCTGCCAAAAAGTCAGGTCGCGCAACTGCCGGTCGTCGGCCATGAAGATCAGGATACCAGTCAGCGCCATGGCAAGGGCCGCCAGCGCGATGCCGGCGAGCAGCATGGTGGCGACCGAGGTTTGGCCGCGCCGGGTGGCCACCTGATAAAGCACCAATGTCGTCACCAGCCCGCCGCAGAACGCCGCCAGCGGCAGAGCGAGTGTGCCCAGCATCGAAGTTATCGGCGCCAGCACTGTGGCGCCAAGCACGATGACGGACACCGCGCCGAGGCTCGCTCCGGCCGAAACGCCGATGAGACCGGGGTCTGCCAGCGGGTTGCGGAACAGCCCTTGCATCACCGCGCCGGAGACGGCCAGCGCTGCGCCGATCAGCACACCGAGCGTGACGCGCGGCAGGCGGATGTCGTAGACGATCAGGCGGTCGCGCGCGCTCAGCGCCTCGTTGCCGGGTGCTGCACCCAACAGCCAGTCGCCGACGACGCTGACGGCCGAGGCATCGGATGCGCCTGAGGTCAGCGACAACAGGACGGCAACGGCAAGTCCGAGGCACAAAGCCAGGATGGCGATGCGCGCGCGCCCCGAGCGGTCGCCGTCGGATGCTGTCGCCATAGTGCTCGAACCAGCGATCGATTGATCCACCATCGGGCGCCCGCTCAGTCCGCGGCCTGCCCGCCATAAAGCGAGGCGGCAAGGTCGCGGATGACGTCGGCGGTGCGCGGCCCGAAGCCGAGCAGATAACCGCCATCCATGCGGACCACCTTGCGCGCCGCACCCGCCGGTGTCGACCGGATGGACGGGTTCGCGAACAATTCGTCGTCCGATACGCCGGGACCGGCATTGTTCATCATCAGGATCACGTCGGGCCTGGCGGTGATGACAGCCTCGTCGGACAGTTGCTTGTAGCCGGAGAAGCCGTCGATCGCATTGACGCCGCCCGAAAGTCTGATGATGCCGTCGGCCGCGGTGTCGCCGCCGGAAGCGAGCATCTTGCCGCCCCGCATCGACAGAACGAACAGGACGCGCTTGCGGTCCTTGATCGCGGACGTCTGCTTTTCGGCGGCCTTCAGCTTGGCATCGATCTCGGCTGCCAGCGCAGCGGCCTTGGCGTCGGCGCCAAGCGCCTTGCCGACGATGCGGATCTTTTCGAGAATACCTTCGTGGTCGTAGCGCTCGGGCACCTCGATGAACGGGATGCTCGTCTTCTTCAGCACGTCGACGGTTTCCTTCGGCCCGCTGCCGTGCAGCGCCAGGATGCCCGACGGATTGACCGATAGCACGCCTTCTGGCGACAGCTGGCGCATGTAACCGACGTCAGGCAGCTTGAGCGCCGCCTCGGGATATCGGCTGGTCGAATCGCGAGCGACCAGCCGGTCCTGCTCGCCGAGCGCAAAGATGATCTCGGTGATCGAACCGCCAATGGCCGCTATCTTCGACGGGTCCGCAAAAACCTCCGTGCCTTCGGCAGCGCGGGCCGGCAGCGCAAAGGCCACGCAAAGGCACATCGTGGCCCCAACCGCCATTCTAAAAACACGCGCCCGTTTAAGCAAAGCAGCCATTGTCGTTGTCCTTAGGCTGCGGTCGAGCTTGGAATGCGCGGCAGGTTCTCTGCCAGAAACCGCCAGTCCTCGCGCTCGCTTTCGCCTTCGTGGCGCTTGCCGAAGAACTGGATGATCATCTTGCCGTCGGCGCCATAGGCTTCGAGAGACGTGACATGGCCATCCTTGGTCGGCTTGCGCACGCCCCAGACCTCTTGGATGTGGTCGGTCCGCAGATGCAGGTGGAAGGTCTCGTCCAAGACGTTGATCCACGGCCCCATCGGCTTGATCGACTTGATCGGGCCCGAATGGATCTGGATGCAGCCGCGATTGCCGACAAAGCACATGATCGGCATCTCGCCGTCGGCGGCATGATGGAACATGGCGCTGACGGCATCGTGGTCGAGCAGCCAGGCGTAATCCTGGCCAACCATGCGCAACGCCTGGCGGCGGTCGAGCTTCAGCGTCTTCAGCATGCCGAAGAACTGATGCACGTCGGTCAGACGGCTCCAGCGGTCGCGCAGATCGTCGACGTCAGCGGAAGCGGCGGAAGCCTCGGCCTCGCTTTCAGGCCCGCCTTCTGAAATCGACCCTTCCTCTGAAATCGCGACGCTCGACTCCTGGTTCGGCGATTCCAGCTCGGCAACCAGCTTCTGATAGGCATAGAGGTTCGACGCCGGCCGCAGATGCACCTTGTGCACCGCCTCGCCTGCCGCATCGAAGAACTGCAGGCTGCGCCTGATATCGCCGCCGTCGCGCTTTTCGACGGCAAAGCCGTGCGCCCAGGCTTTCGGGAAGATGCGCAGGTCGATGTTCTCGCCGAGCACCATGGCATTGTGGTTGCCGGTCACGACCTTGTCGTAGACGCCGATCTTCTCGTGCACGGCGCTTTCATTGCGCGTCAGCGCCATGACCTCGCCGACGGCCTCGAGGCCGGTCAAAAGATCATTGACGCGCGGCTCGACGCGGAGGACGCCGTCGCCGCAATGCGCGGCGACCAGCTCGGCCTCCGAAATGCCAAGCTGGGCGGCGAGATCGCGCTCGCGCGTCTTCGGATTGTCTGCCCGCGCCCGCCGGATCTCGTGCGGCGCGGGCCTTACGCGCTGGTCCATATTTTTATTACCTACTTGTTGAGGATGAGCTTGCCCTGGCGGGTGATTTTTAGTCGGTAGAGCGCTCCGTGATGCTCGATGCCGATCTCGTGCTCGCCCTGGAACAGCGCGTTGCTGGACAGGGTCCTCACCGTCAACGGAACCCGATCGAAACGAGCCGAATTGTCGTCGGAACGGCGGACGCGATCGCGAAAGTCATTGGGCCGAAAGTCATTGGGCCGAAAGTCTTTGGGATTGTGCGTGTTCATCTGGTTCGATCCCTTTCCTGGGCCGGGCCTGGTCGGCTGGCGCGGCGCTGCGTGAAATGCCGATTCATTTCTTGACTTTAATACTCATGTTTACTAGTCAGTGCAATACCGGACTAGATGAGTCAAGATTTAAGAAGCCGGACACGACGAAAAATGCCGGCGCATTAAGCCTGCCAGCATCGAACCAGGATTTTTGGAGTTGGGGCATGGGGTTGGCGATTTGGGGACGGCTGGGTCTGGCGAATAGCAGTCCAGATCCGGCGCATCGATCAATGGCAAAGGGCATGGCGGCATTGCTGGCGGGCGCTGCGGCGATCGCTCTGCTCACCCCGTCGGCCCATGCTCAGTCGGCCAGTGCCCAACAGGCCGGCCAACCTGCAACAGATCAGCAGCAGGCCGAACAGGCGCAGACGCCTGAACAGGCTGTGACGGCCGCGGCAGGCGCAACGCTGCTCGACCAGATCCTGGTCGTCAGCCGCACCGGCGAGACGGCGATCGATTCCCTGGCTTCGGTCAGCCATGTCGATCAGGAGCAATTGCAACGCCGCATGGCGACGACGCCCAACGACATGCTGTTGGGTGTGCCGGGTGTAGCGGTCCAGGCCGACGCGAGGCGCGTCAGCTCCAGCATCAACATCCGTGGCTTGCAGGATTTCGGCCGCGTCGCGGTGATCGTCGACGGTGCGCGGCAGAATTTCCAGCGCTCCGACCACGGCCCGCAATCGACCTTCTATATCGACCCGGAACTCATCAAATCCGTCGACGTCATTCGCGGCCCGGTCGCCAACACCTACGGCTCGGGCGCCATTGGCGGCGTCGTCCTGTTCGAGACCAAGGACGCGGACGACTATCTTCGCGACGGCGAGACATGGGCGGCGTCCGCGACCGGGCGCTATGAGAGCAATGGCGAAGGCTGGACGACCAGCGCTGCCGGCGCCTACCGTTTCAACGAAAATTGGGATGTCCTCGGCAACATCGTCTATCGCGACTACGACGACTACAAGGATGGCGGCGGCGATACGGTCGACGGCACCGGCTTCGACGTTTTGAGCGGCTTGCTGAAGACAACCATCCGCCCCAACGAAAACAGCGAACTGAAGCTGGGCTGGAATGGCACGAGCGACGGCTGGAACGAGGTCAGCGGCGGCACGCCGGTGAATGACGTCGACCTGGAGGCGAATACCTTCACGGCGCGCTACAACATCACCGATGCGGACAAGAGCTGGCTCGATCTCCACGTCAACGCGTCCTACAACAAGACCAATATGGAGATGACGAGCCTGGTTCCGCAAAACCGCTTTGATCCAGTCACCGGTCTTCCCATCGTCCTGCCGGCGGGCTCGATGTCGACCTTCGATGTCGGCACTTCGGGCATCGACATCTGGAACACCTCGCGGTTCGAGACCGCCGGAATTGCGCACGAACTGACCTATGGCGGCGACTGGGTTGGCGACGATGTCGAGACCGGTGGCGCCGCAGGCGGCGCCAGTTTCTATACCCCTTCGGGCAAGCGAAATGTTTCCGGCGCCTACATCCAGGACAAGCTCACCTGGGACTGGCTCGAAATCATCGCCGGGCTGCGTTACGACAGCTACAAGCTCGAAAGCGATGTCGGCGAAACCTCAGGCGACCGGCTGTCGCCGCGCATCACCGTCGGCGTCTCGCCGTTCGAAACCGCCGGCCTTGCGGGACTGCAATTCTACGGCACCTATGCCGAGGGATATCGCTCCCCGTCGCTGTCGGAAACCCTCATCAGCGGCAATCATCCGGCAGGCGTCAGCTTTCCCTTCCTCCCCAATCCCGATCTGAAGCCTGAAACCGGCAAGACCGTCGAATTCGGTGTCAACTACAAGCACGACGACATCGTCGAGGCCGGCGACGCGTTTCGTTTCAAGGCGGCCTACTTCAACAACGATGTCGACGACTACATCGAAGGCGTCACCCTGTCGGCCTTCGACCCGACCAGCGGCTGCCCGTTCGGCCCCGGCATCCCGATCTGCTTCCAGTACCAGAACTTTGCAGAAGCCAGGATCCGCGGCTTTGAAATGGAAGCCGTTTATGACGCCGGCTGGGGTTTCGCCCGGCTTTCCGCGTCGATCATCGATGGCCACACCATCTCCTACGACGGCGAGCGGGCAGACCTTGTCACCGTCCCCTCTTCGCAGGTCACCGGGCAACTCGGCTTCCGCTTTCTGGAGGACAAGCTGACCGTCGGCGGCGAGGTGCAGTATAATGGCAGGCCGAAGGGCAATCCGGTGGCCAGGGACTACACGCTGGTCAACGTCTTCGCCAGCTACCAGGCGACCGACAATCTCAAGGTCGATTTTCGCGCTGACAATTTGTTCGGCGTCAAATACACCAACCCGTTGAATGCACCCGCCACTGTTGTAGTTTACGAGCCTGGCGTCACGCTGAAGCTGGCGGCGACAATGCGATTTGGAGGCTGACGACAATGAAAAGCTTGACGGCATCGCTTCGCCTGCTGACCTCGGTGCTGGCCATGCCGCTTGCGATGGGTCCGGCGTGGGCGCAACAGTCTGCGCCGGCCCCAGCTCTCACGCTTGAGCTCAATGGCGCGCAGGCCTCCGAAAAAGGCTGCCGTCTGACGTTCGTGGTCAACAACACGCTCGGCGCCGACCTCTCGAAAGCAGCGTTCGAGATCGCGCTGTTCAACGAGGCCGGCGTCGTCGACCGGCTGACGGTGCTCGACTTCAAGGACCTGCCGGCGGGCAAGACCAAGGTGACGCGTTTCGATCTTGCCGGCGCCGACTGCGCCAAGGTCAGCCGCGTGCTGATCAACAGCTCGACCGAATGCGCCGGCACCGGCATCAAGCCGGACGCTTGCATGCGTGGACTGAAGACCGAGACCAAGACCGGCATCGCCTTCGGGGTCTGAGAAGGCAGACCGCGCTGGCCGGCCTGTTGCCGCCAGGGCAAATGATGTTGATTTGACAAGTCCGCGCCGGTTGCGGCAGGTCTCGCCGCGAGCCATGCAGAACATCAGTCCCCTCCCCGACGCCGATGGCGAACTGGCGATTGTGCCGACCGGATCGCTTGCGCCGGCCCGACCGTCAGCCTTGAGCCGCAAATGGACGGCGGCGATCGTCGCCTCCTGCCTGTTTCATGCCGCGGTGGCGGCTGCTTTTCTCGTCGCACCTGCCGGCACGTTTGATGCCGGGGACGCAATTGAGATGGAAGGCGCCGATCAAACCGGCCCCAACGTGGTCGGCAGCGACTTGGATCGTCAGGTCCCGGGCGCGCTGAACGTCACCCTGGTGCCGGACCCGCAGCCGGCCAAGCCTGAGGTCAAGCCCCAGATCAAGCCAGAGACGCCTGCCGACCGGCCCACCGGTGACCGGCCGATCAGGGAAATGGCCGTGCCCGCGCCCTTGCCGCAGATTGTCGAGCAACCCACTGCGGCGCCAGACATGTTGATGGCCGACACTCCGCGGCTGGACGAGCAGAGCGTGGCTCCGAAGATCGAAACACCGGCAGAGCCGGCTGCTCCGGCCGAAAACACCGAGGCGCCTCCTGCCGATATAGGGCAGCCGCCGATCCCGACGCCAAGGCCAAGCGCGACACCAGGTCTTGGCGGAGACAGCGAGACGAACGATCCCCGCGGCGCGGCGGATGGCGAGGAACGCGACACGGTGACTTCCAGCAAGGGCAAGGAGCAGGCAGCGGCAGGCAATGCGATAGAATCCCGCTACAGCGGTGAAGTTCAGAAGAAGCTTGCCCGCGCCAACCGTCGTGTTTCGAAAGCGATACAGGCCAGCGCTCGCAACAATGCCAGGGTCGTTTTCGTTGTCATGGCCGACGGCAGCATCAGCGATATACAGCTTGCCGAAAGCTCAGGTTCTGCGGAGCTTGACCAATTCGCTTTGACACTGGTGCGCAAGCAGGCGCCGTTCCCTCCCATTCCAAGCGAAACCGGCAAGTCAAGTTGGGTGTTCAAGGCGCGGATCGGTCCATTTTAACAGCCTGCCCTCATTGATTCAGGCATTCCAACACGCATCATGAACTGCAGTCACGAAAGGACGGCCAATGTACATCGCCATGAACCGCTTCAAGGTCCAGAATGGCTCGGAAGCCGCTTTCGAGGACGTCTGGAAGAACCGTGATTCAAGTCTTTCGGAGATGAAAGGCTTTAAAGAATTTCATCTGCTGCGCGGTCCGGTCAACGAGGCCGAAGGCTACACGCTGTTTGCCTCGCACACGGTGTGGGCGAGCCATGAGGATTTCGTCGCCTGGACCAAGTCCGAAAATTTCCGCGCCGCGCACCGCAACGCCGGCTCCACCAAGGTGCACTATCTCGGCCATCCGCAGTTCGAGGGCTTTTCGGTCGTCGAGGGCGCGTGAGTAGTCTCAGGCGACCCATGGTTCCCTTGGGCTTTTGCCGAACGATCGGCGCCTGACGAAATAGGGCGCCGTCGGCGAAGCTGCCAATTTCCCCCCTTGTGGGGGAGATGCCCGGCAGGGCAGAGGGGGGCGCTGTCCCGCCGGCCTGCTGATCAAAGGCATGCCTGCTCCTACCATCACTCTTTTCGCAGAACTTGACGCGCACAACTCGATCAATTTCAGACCGCAACCTTCGGCGCATGGCGGGCAGAAAAAAGCAAAGCCGGCGATCCTTCACGCCCCCCTCTGTCCTGCCGGACATCTCCCCCACGAGGGGGGAGATCGGCCGTCATCTCGGCCTTCGCCAATCGTGGGAATGCAGGAAAGCCCCGGCCGACCCTACGCCGCGGCCAGCAGGCTGGCATTGCCGCCGGCGGCCGTGGTGTCGACGCAGACGGCGCGCTCATGCGCATAGGCGGCCGGGTTGAGCACTTCGCTGACCAGCGGCACGATCGGGCCGGCGCGGTCGGCGATCACCTTGCGCACGATGCGAGCGGCCTCAGGCGTGCCGGAAAAGGCAACGACGTCGACACGAAGCGCGCGTGCCTCGACCGGGTCGGGCCGGCCGTCGATGGCCGCCAGCGGCAGGCCCTTGCCGGTCAGTGGTGAGAGTGCTGCCGGCGCACCCGGCGCGACGGCCAGCACCGCATTGCCGGCGGCGAGCGCCTGGATGGTCTGGGCAAGCAGCGTGTCGGCGTCCGGTCCGAGGCACAGCGCGCGGCCGCGCGGCGACAGCGACAGCGTGTTGGCCTCGCCGGTCGGCCCGGGCAAATCGACCTGGCCGAAATCGATGCTGGCGGCGGCACCGATGGCCGCGGCACCCTTGCCGCGCAAATGCTTCCTCAGCACGGCAACGCGATCCGCCCGCGTCGACCAGCCGCCAAGCGTCGGGTCCGGCAGATTGTCGGCGAGCTCGGTCGCCGTCACTTTGCGGCCGTCAAGAACAGGCGTGCCCGCCTGCGGCCCCTTGCGGAACCGCCTGAGATAGTGCGGCCCGCCGGCCTTCGGTCCGGTGCCGGAAAGTCCTTCGCCGCCGAACGGCTGCGAGCCGACCACGGCGCCGATCTGGTTGCGGTTGACATAGATGTTGCCGGCATGGATGCCGTCGACGAAATGCTGAGCGCGGCCTTCGATGCGGGTGTGCAGGCCGAAGGTCAGGCCATAACCCTTGCGGTTGATCGCGGCGATGACCCCGTCGATATCGTCGGCGTCGAAGCTGGCGACATGCAGCACCGGCCCGAACACCTCGCGCTCGATGTCCTCGATGCCCTTGACCCGAAAGACATGCGGCGCCACGAAGCGGCCATCCTTCGGCGCTTCGAGCTTGGCGATCAGCCGGCCCTGCAGGCCCATCTCAGTGCAATAGTCGCGGATCGATTTTTGTGCCTCCTCGTCGATGACTGGCCCGACATCGGTCGAGATCCGCCAGGGATCGCCGAGGCTGAGCGCTTCCATCGCGCCTTTCAGCATGTCCAGCATCTTCTTCTCGACGTCCTTCTGCACGTAGAGCACGCGCAGCGCCGAGCAGCGCTGGCCGGCGCTCTGGAAGGCCGAGGCCAGGATGTCGCGCACCGCCTGCTCGGGCAGCGCAGTGGAATCGACGATCATCGCATTCAACCCGCCGGTCTCGGCGATCAGCATGGCGTCGGGCGCGGCGGTCTCGGCCAGCTGCTTTTCGATCAGCTTGGCGACCTCGGTCGAGCCGGTGAAGCAGACGCCGGCAATGCGCGGGTCGGCGGTCAGCGGGCCGCCGACCGAGGGACCGTCGCCGGGCAGAAGCTGGATGACGTCTTCCGGCACACCGGCTTCGCGCAGCAATTCGACGGCGCGGAAGGCAATCAGCGGCGTTTGCTCGGCCGGCTTGGCGATGACCGAATTGCCGGTGACGAGTGCTGCCGCAATCTGGCCGGTGAAGATGGCGAGCGGAAAATTCCATGGCGAGATGCACGCGATCACGCCGCGCGCCTCGGTTCCCGTTTCGGCATTGGCCGCCTCGGTCGCGTAATAGCGCAGGAAATCGACTGCCTCGCGCACTTCGGCGACGCCGTCGGCCAGCGATTTGCCGGCCTCGCGTGTGGCGAGCGCGAAGAATTCGATGGCGTTGGCCTCATAGAGGTCGGCCGCGCGGTTGAGGATGGCGGCGCGCTCGGCGACGGCGCGCTTCGCCCAAGCCGGTTGCGCCTCCACCGCGATGCGCATGGCGGTCGCAACCTGCTTGGCGGTGGCCTCGCTGACCGTGCCGACCACTTCCTCGGGCTTTGCCGGATTGACCACCGGACGCTGATTGCCGTAGCCGGTGGCACGGGTGATCGGCCTGGCGTGCCAGCGGTCCGGCCCGGCGAATTCAGCCCTGGCCTTGTCGGTCGCGGCCAGCGTCACCGGATCGGTGATGTCGAACCCCTTCGAATTGCGGCGGGCAGCACCGAAGATCGCCGACGGGCGGGGGATCGCCGGATTGGCGGCCGGCGTCTGTTTCTCGACGGTTTCAAGCGGGTCGCGGGCAATATCCTCCGGCTCGACCTCCTCGTCGGTGAGTTGGTGGACGAAGGAGGAGTTGGCGCCGTTTTCGAGCAGCCGGCGGACCAGATAGGCAAGCAGGTCGGAATGCGCGCCGACCGGCGCGTAGATGCGGCAGCGCGTGCCCTCGGCCCGCCGCACCGTCTCGTGCAGTGCCTCGCCCATGCCGTGCAGGCGCTGGAATTCGAAGGAGTCGCGATCGCCGGCCATCGACAGGACGGCGGCGACGGTGTGGGCGTTGTGGGTGGCGAATTGCGGATAGATGCGGTCGGTCATCGACAGCAGCTTTTTCGCGCAGGCCAGATAGGAGACGTCGGTGTTGGCCTTGCGGGTGAAGACCGGATAGCCGTCGAGCCCGAGCGCCTGCGCCCGCTTGATCTCGGTGTCCCAATAAGCGCCCTTGACCAGCCGCACCATGATGGTGCGGTCGTGCTTCTTCGCCAGCGCATAGAGCCAGTCGATGACGAAGGCGGCGCGCGGACCGTAGGCCTGGACGACGACGCCAAAGCCGTTCCAGCCGGCAAGCTCCGGCTCGGCCAGCACCCGCTCGATGATTTCGAGCGACAGGTCGAGGCGGTCGGCCTCCTCGGCGTCGATGTTGAGGCCCATGCGCGAATGGCGCGCCGCCAGCGCCAGCGACAAAAGCCGCTCGGCCATCACAGGCAGCATTTTTTCTTTCTGCGTCGCCTCATAGCGCGGATGCAGCGCCGACAGCTTGACCGAGATGCCGTGATTCTGGCGGATGTCGGGGCCGTTGGCGCCGGCATCGAGCGACGAGATGGCGTCGGCATAGGCCTTGAGATAGCGCAGTGCGTCGGCCTCGGTGCGGGCCGCCTCGCCCAGCATGTCAAAGGAATAGAGATAGCCTTTCTGGGTCATCGGCCGGCCGCGCTTGACGGCCTCGGCAATAGTGCGGCCGAGCACGAACTGCTCGCCCATTTCGCGCATGGCGGCGGCGACCGCCCTGCGGATGACCGGCTCGCCCAGCCGGCGCACCATGGCGCGCAGCGTGCCTTCGACGCCGTCCTCGCCTTCGTCGAGCACCCGGCCGGTCAGCATCAGCGCCCAGGTCGACGCATTGACGAAGATCGAGCTCGAGCCGCCCGAATGCGCCGACCAGTCATGCGGCGCGATCTTGTCGGCGATGAGGTCGTCCATCGTCTCGGTGTCCGGCACCCGCAGCAGCGCTTCGGCCAGGCACATCAGCGCGACGCCCTCCTTGGTGGACAGGCCGTAAGCGGACAGAAAAACTTCCATCAGCCGCGGATCGGACGAGCCGCGCACCGCCCGCACCAGATCGGCGGCGCGGGCCGAGATTGCTTTGCGCTCTTTCGCCGAAAGCCCTGTCGCCTCGGCCAGCCGCTTCACGGCCTCGTCTTCGTCAGGCAAGTAATTGGCACGGATCTGCTGGCGGATGGGTTCGAGCGCTGGCATGACGGTCCTGTGGAGCGAGCATCAGTGAGCGGTCCGGCGGTCACCGGACCGAATGACGCAAGCTAGCACAAAGTGTAGTTTCGATCGGTCCAAAGAAATCGACAGGATAGGTCGATTGATCTATCATTCGGCCAAATTTCCTCCAATTTGACCAGATATTTGATGACAGAAGACCAATTGGACCGCATCGACAGGAACATCCTGTCGGCGCTGGGCAGCGACGGCCGGCTTTCGATGTCGGAACTCGCGGCAAAGGTCGGCCTGTCGAAGACGCCGGTGCAGGCGCGGGTCAAGCGGCTGGAAAAGGACGGCATCATCCGAGGCTACCAGGCGATCGTCGACCGTGAGCGCATGGGCGAAGGCCATGTCGCCTTCGTCCAGGTGAAACTGTCGGACACCCGCTCGGCCGCGCTCGACGCCTTCAACCGCGCAGTGCAGGCGGTGCCGGAGATCGAGCAATGCCACATGATGGCGTCGAGCTTCGATTATCTGCTGAAAGTCCGCACCACCGACATCGCCGCCTACCGCCGCGTGCTCGGCGAGCGCATCTCCGCCCTGCCCCACGTCGCCCAGACCTCGACCTTCGTGGCGATGGAGACGGTGAAGGACCGGTAGGCGCCCAATGAGCTCGTCAGTTCATCCGGCTCGTTCAAGACGCTCCTGAATTTGCCCCTCGATTGCCCTCAGGAAATCGTCGGACGTCGATGTCCATCCAAAGAGTATCTGCATGAGCGTAATCGAGGCGTCATGGTTGCTCCTTGGGGAGTCCAACGCGATGGGCTCGCTCGTGCAATCCGTCAGCAGGATGCAGTGATAGTCCCTGAAAAAGGCGTCCCGAATTGTCGATTCCACACACACGCTGGTCGTGCATCCTGTCACGATGAGCTGTTTGATGCCTGCGGTCTTCAGAACAGCATCGAGTTCGGTCTCGTAGAAGCCGCTGAACCGGGTTTTGTAGAGGACAACATCCCCCGCCTCCGGCTTTAGGCCGCTGACGATATCCGTTCCCCAGGTGTCGCGGATCAGAATCCGGCTCTCGCTGCCATCCGGCGCTGTCATGTTCTCACCGACCCCAAAGATCTGGAGATGTCGGAGACGATTGGGGGCATCCGATGTCCCGAGATCCGAAAGGTCGGAATGATACCCCATCTTCAGATAAATGACGGGCAGTCTCAATTTGCGAGCGGCCGCTATTACGCTTGCAGTAGGGCCGACAGCCCGTTGAATCCCGGAGATATCGATGCCGGCTCTGTCGAACATCCCGCCTTTCGAGCCGAAGTCATTCTGCATGTCCACGACGAGAACTGCAGTCTTGGCGGGGTCAATTGAAACAGGTTGAGGCTTTGCGTCGATGACAAGTGGCTGCATTTTTATCCTCCCACAGCCTGAGGTATCGCACTTTGCGCCTAGGCTATCATGATCAGCGGCCCTGCATCGTGTCAACAATGGGCGCTACATCACTGGGCGGCCCAAGACAGTGGTCCGCTCTTGTCGCAGACAAACCCGGCTTCACTCCGCCAGCGTCTTCAAGAACGCCACCAGCGCCGCGCGCTCGCGGTCCGAAAGCTGCAGCGGGTGGATCTCGGATACACCCTCGACGCTTGCCGGCGCCTTCGAATAATGCGCCACCACCTCCTCGAGCGAGGAAAACTGCCCGGCATGCATGTAGGGCGGACGGGTGGCGGCGCCGCGCAGCGACGGCGTCTTGTAGGCGCGCACGAGTTCCGGCCCGGCCTTGACCATGAAACGCAGCTCGCCGCAGGCGCTGGCGTCGCCATCGCGAAACGCGCCGAAACAGTTGAACGGATCGGCCTCGACTTGGCGTACCGCATCTATGCGGCCGCGATCCGGCGGCAGATTCGCCACCGACGGCACGCCGGTATTGTGAAAACCGCCGTCCGTAAAACGCGGCCCGGTATGGCAGGTCACGCAATTGGCCTTGCCGATGAACAGCTTTAGCCCGAGGATTTCTTCGGGCGACAAGGCATCGTCGCCTTGCGGTGCCTGTATACCGGTATCCAAAGCGGCGGCGAACCGGTCGAAGCGCGTCTGCGGCGGCGCGATCGATCGCTCGAAGGCGGCGATCGCCTTGCCGATATTGGCGAAGACGCGGTTGACGTCCTCGGCTTGCGCATCGGACATGGCATTCCAGGCAGCCTTCTCGGCATCGCTGCCGAGCGGACTGGCATTGGCCGGCACATTTGAAAGGTCGGGCAGCGGTCGGAAGATGCGCTCGTAGCGCTCGCCGAATCGCGCCTTGATATAATGCGCGTAGGCGGCGCGGTTGCCGGCCTGCTCCAGCGGATTTTCCAGCGGCGCCAGCGCCTGCGCCCAGAGACTGTCGCGCCGCCCGTCCCAGAAGAACCATCCGTCATGCGCAACGCCGGCCAGCGGCATGGTGCGCCGGTTGGTGCGGCCGACACCGACCGCTCGCGGCAGATCGTCCTGGAACTGCCGGTCGATCTTGTGGCAGGTCGAGCAGGAAACCTTGCCGTCGCCGCTCATCCCGGCGTCGAAAAACAGCGTCGCGCCGAGCGCGGCGGCGGCCGGCACGTCGGCGAAGCGGTTTGTGGTGTCGGCTTTCAGCGGCGGCAGGGCTGACAGCGCCAGCGAGGCGATGGTCTTCTTTTCGGCATCGGAAAACTCAGGCTTGCCGCAGCCGGCAAGCACAGCCATCGCCAGCAGCGCGAAAAGTCGCGAAAAGCGGTTCATCTTGCTCCAGCGCTCAGAGCAGCACATTGAAGACCACCGTGTCGGATCCGGCCGCCGCGGAAATGGCGAAATGCAATTGCCACAATCCGCTCATTGTGAATTTCACCCCGCCGATGCGATAGCGGCCATCGCCCAGATAATCGGTCGCGTGCGGGCTGGTCGGCAGACCGTGCCTGTGCTGCGGCATGCCGCCGGATATCGAGATCGCAGCGCCCTCCACCGGGGTGCCCGCATTTGTCTTCAGGGTCAGCAGCCAGGATTGCAGCTCGCCTTGACGGATAACGCCCCGCTCCGGCTCGAAACTGGCTACAAACAGGCCGTTCGCCGTCTCTTTCGACCGGGCAATCTCGGAGCCGGCGAGCCGAGGCGCTTGCGGCGCGGTCAGATAGACGGCGCCGAGAACGCCGGCCAGCAAGGCAGCCAGACCAACACCTGCCAGAACGTAGCGCCATAACGATGCCAAACCTGTTCCTCTTCCAGAAATAACGTCTCACTGAGCGGATCGCGTCCCGTCGCGCAGCTGAGAAAACGCCGCCGGCGCAAAAATCCGCTGCCGCCAAGCATGGCGCTGGCGCCCGCAAAAAGCTACAGCACCGGTCTTTGGTTTTGTGCATGTCGTTATCCCAAAACCGCCGCGCAAGCTGTGGGCGACATGCACCAGGAGAGATACATGGCAGGAAACGGCGTCGCATCGATCGGTGAATGCATGCTCGAGCTTTCAGGCCAGGCCGGTCCGAACTGGCGCATGGGCTTTGCCGGCGACACATTCAATACGCTGTGGGCGCTGCATGCGCTGAGCGGTGACCGGCCGGCGACCTATGTGTCGGCCTTCGGCGACGACCCGTTCTCGCGCGACCAGATCGATTTCTTCGCGCGAAACGGCATCGGCATCGGCGCCAGCCCGATTATACCAGGCGCCCGGCCCGGCCTTTATGCAATCACGCTGACTGGCGCCGAACGCTCCTTCACCTACTGGCGCGGCGACGCCGCCGCGAGGCAGCTTGCCTCCGACGCGGTCGCTTTGGCGAAAAGCCTTGAAAATCAGGCGCTTGTTTACTTTTCCGGAATCACTTTGGCAATCCTGGGCGACGCCGCGCGCAAGACACTTTTGGCGGCGGTGGCCAAGGCGCGCGCCGACGGCTCGCTTGTCGCCTTCGATCCCAATTATCGGCCGCGGCTGTGGCGCCGGCGCGAGGATGCACAGACCGCGATCCTCGATGCGCTGGCAGTCACCGACATCGCGCTGCCGACCTTTCCCGACGAGCAGATGCTGTTCGGCGACGCAGCGCCGCAAAAAACCGCGGAACGGCTGGGAAAGCTGGTCGGCGAAGTCGTCGTCAAGAACGGCGAGGAGCCGGCGCTGATCGCCGCAAACGGGATCGCGCAACCCGTTCCGGCCGTACATGTCGCCGCCCCGGTCGACACCACCGGCGCCGGCGATTCCTTCAATGGCGCCTATCTCGCCGCCCGGCTTGCCGGCCATGCCCCGACCGTGGCGGTGCTGCACGCGCATCGCGTCGCCGCCGCCGTCGTCCAGGTGCGCGGCGCGCTGGCGCCATTCGAGACGTTAAGGGCGGCGTTCGAAGGTTAGGTCAAATCGCGATCGGACTGGCTGCGTCAACCGCCGACAAGCTTGCAGCCCAGGCGGTCGCTATCCGCGCTTTTCGATGACGCCGTAGAGGACGTTGCGGTTCTCGCCAAAGAACACCTGCGCCTCGACGGTGTTTCGGTCGACGCTGGCATTGATGATGTTCCACATATCGGCCTCCGACCGCAGCAGCAACACCCAGTTCATGAACGTCTCCCGGTAGCCGGCGTCAGGGTTGCCCTCGGCATAGTTCGCGAAGAGGAATGTCCCGTTCGGCTTCAACATCTGCAGGCAGGTTTTCGTGAGCTTCACGGCGACGTTGTGCGCAAGGTAGTCGTAAAGGCCGGAGGCATAGATGAAGTCGAACTTGCCAAGCTTGTGGCCCCTCGTGAGCATGGTTCGCACCGAGCCGTCGATGGCCTCTACCGCGCTGCCGTGAAAGTCGCGCGTGATCAATCCAACGCTCTGAGGATCCTGATCGAGCGCAACCCAGCGCTTGAGACGGCCCTCCTGTAAGGCGGACGAGCGATTGGCCTCCCTCAAATGGCCGGCCGCGATCGCCAGGACCTCGGTTTGCGGTCCATTCCTGGTCGCAATATCATCGACATATCGGGTCAAAAGATCGCGTCGTTCGCGCGCCGCGACGCACGACGGCACATCCTTGGTATGCCTGTAGAGCGCCTTGCCGACCTCCGAGGCGTTTGCCACGCTCTCCGCCACGTGCGGATCACAATAAATGTAGTCGAGCAACTGTGCGTCGCCGGAATAACCTCTGGGCTTGTCGTGGGACCACCGCGTGAGCGGATCCTCAAGAAAGTACTCCAGGACCGGGTGGTTCCGCACCACCGGTATCAATGCTTGCCAAACGTCCGGATGAACCTTGATACGCATTGCTTCGAGATGCGACATCAGACGGCGAATGACCTCCGCGGGGTCCTTCTGCTGCTCGATCTGCTGGTGCGTGATGTGGAGAATGAGTGCAAGCTCGACGCGGGCGGTTTCGAACGCTTCGCTATGAGGCTCGAGCTTTCTTCGAGGGAGACTGGCGGCGATCATCTCGGCAGTAATCAGACTTTTGCCATCGAGGATGGTTGCCACCGCAGAACTCCATAATTACATTTAACTAGATATAGTTAGATATTGCCTAAAATTTTATCTTTGCCAAGACACATCTCCGGCATTTTAGCGGTGTCGTTAAATTCCCGCCAACCATGCTGGTTTTTTGGACGCCTTGCGGGTCAGATTCCCGATACGAGTTAACGCAAACCTATATGCGCGACTGCATATTGCTTGCGAGGCGCCGCAATTCGCTGTCGCGCCTGAGGAGTCGGCCGGCGTGGGGGCAGAAGCTAGAAATGAGTTCGGCATGCAAAGCCCGGTTCAAATGGGGCTTAGGGTGACGAACGAATATGCGTCATCCGCATTGGCCGATATGGCCCATGCGGAACCGCTTGAGCGGCGCTACGAGCCGCGGTCCGACGAGCTCCGCAAACTCTACCGAGAGGAAGGCCAGGCGAAGCGAAGAATGGACGCCAGGCCGGGGCTTTGGATCGCCGTTACCATCTACCTGCTGTTTTCGGCAACGGATCTGCTGCTGATACCGGATGTCGCACTCTATACGATCACGGCCCGCTTCGCGGTCGGAGTGACGGCGCTGTTGACCCTGGAAGCACAACTTCGCCGGGGGGTCGCCACGGAATGGATTGACGTGACTTGCGCCGCTGCCATCATCTTTGGCTATGTTGGTTGGTTGTCCCCAGCGGTTATGGGCGCGGACAAGGAAAGCGTCTCTTATTACATGGTCTTCGGCACCATCTTTATGATGAGCGCAAATCTATTTTTCACGTTTAAATTCAGCCTGTCTATCGTGACTTCAAGTATAATTCTAATAATACTGTATATTGTAAACTACTTTGTGCCTTCCGCATTAGCATACAAGATGGTATTTGGAACTTTCTACATATCATGCTTCACATTTACATCTTACGTTAACTGGAAGCTGAACGAGGAACGTTACAACGTCTTCCTCAACGCCCTCGAAGCCAAAATCCAGCACAAGGAAGCCACCGAGCGCGGACAGGCGCTGTTGAGTCTGTCGAGAACCGATCCGCTTACGGGCCTGGAGAACCGGCGGGCGATTGACGAGAAGCTGCGCGACTACTGGAGCGACTGGCAAAGGCATGGCAGCGGTTTTGTGGCGATACTCATCGACGTGGACTTCTTCAAAAGGTTCAACGACTACTACGGACATCAGGAAGGCGACCGCTGCCTGATACTTGTCGCCAATGCCCTTGCCGAAATGATCAAGCACCACAATGGCTCAATCGGCCGCTACGGCGGGGAAGAATTCATCGTCCTGGCTCGCATGGAGAAAAAGGAACAGGTTGCAGGTCTCGCGGAAGCCATTCGAAGCACGGTGGAGAACCTCGCGCTTCCCCACCAGCAGCGCAGGGACGGCACCTCGGTGGTGACGGTGAGCGTTGGTGCTGCCTTCACCAGGCCGCAGACCGGCGCCAAGCTGGAGAAGATCATCCACGAGGCTGATCGTGCGCTCTATCTGGCAAAAGCAGGCGGTCGCAATTGTACCTGGCTGTTCGATCCAAACGATCCCCAGAGCAGCGACGAGAGCGAGAATATTGCGGCTTTGCTGAAGATCGCGATCGGCCAGGATCTCGTTTCACTCGTCTATCAGCCCATCCAGAATGTGGCGTCTGGCCGGGTTGAAGCCGTCGAGGCTCTGATGCGCCTCAAAATGCTGGACGGCACATCGGTTCCGCCGAGTCTGTTCATTCCTGTTGCGGAACGAACCGGCGCGGTCCTGGAACTCGGGCGCTGGGCCATAAGGACAGTGTGCACTGAACTCCTGGCGGACGATCACGTCCGTGTCGTCAGCGTCAACGTCTCTCCAATTCAGCTCAAGACGCCCGGCTTCGCAGCTTCGGTTGCGACGATTTTGAGCGAGACCGGCGTCGCCGGCAGCAGGCTGGCCCTCGAAATCACCGAAGGGCTGGAGATGGAGATGCACTCCGACATTCTGCGCTGCATCAGCGACCTGACGCTGCTGGGCGTCAGGGTATGGCTTGACGACTTCGGGACGGGCTTCGCGGGCCTCTCATGGCTTCGTCTCATCGATTTCGATACGGTGAAGATCGACCGCTCGTTCCTGCATGACTGCGGCACCCCAAGGGGCAAGGCCATGCTGCAGGACATTATTGCCCTGGTGCGAAATCGCGGCCATAAAATCCTGGTCGAGGGGGTGGAAACCGACGAGCAGCTGGCCCTTATCCGCGACTTCGACATCGATAAGATCCAGGGCTTTCACGTCGGCCGACCTGCTCCCGCCGCGAATTTCCGCACCAAACCGGCCACCTACAAACGCACATTGTCGATCGTCAAGTCGGCATGAATGGCGGCGGAGCGATCTGAGCCCTGCAAGCGATCGTCGCCGCTTCCAGCGGCTTTGTCCCAGCCGAATGCGTGCATCCAATTGCTGGGGTCTCTCCTATCGAAGCCGCTCCCGATAGCTGTCGCCCAAATACCGCAGCTCGACATCGGCGAGGCGGAACCGAGCGAGAAGGACAGGGCGACTATCCCGACCGTGAGATCGACTGCCAGGAGGCGATGGAGCCAAGCTTTCAGGCGATCGTCGACTGCATGCTGGGAGCAGGCTGGACGCGGGGAGATCTGCTGTTCGCCGGTTGCGCCGCCGCCGCGAACTGGCCGAACTACTGGCGATCATCGCCATCGTTTCGCGTGGCGATCCAAGGAAATCAGGAAACAGATCAAGCAGCTGTCGGGGGACTAGGGTCAAAACTCAATCAGCCGGTGATCGACAATGGCCGGGATGGAAGGCGGCCCGTCGCTGGATGTGCCCCCACCACGACAGATAGGCGCTCGGGTTTCTCTTTTAGGGCAGCCATAGCCACACTTCCACCCATCGCTTACTTCATGCGGGCATCAAATCGATGACCCGCATGATTGCGACGGCACTGCTCGTGTTCTGGGTGCCTTCGGTCGTATCTGCTTTGGCGCAGGTCCAAACATCGCCCTTCTTGACGGTGAACTTTTTCTCGTTCTGAACGACAGAAAGTTCTCCCTCGGTCAGGTGGCAGAGCATGTCATTCTTCATCACGTTGTCCGGCGTCTTCGCCCCGGGTTGGATTACAACATCGCGTAGCATGACCGTTTTATAAGCTGGTATGACCGAAGCCCGCTCACCAAGCGCTACAACTCTGACACCGGGGCCGACCTCCTTGCCCTCATCGGGGCCGTAAGTCTGTGCGGCGGCTGGGGTCGCCCAAGCGATCAGTGGCGTTGCGGCCACTGTAAGACCGAGTGCAAGTGTGGATCTACGATTGACGGCTTCCATTGCTTCCTCCCTGTCAAAAGTTGGTCGGAAAGGTAGGCCAACAAGTCAAGGATGAGCCGTTGCGGCCCAAAGTCAACTGATCTTCCGTTGGGTTTTGAGCCTAGGGCCGGATGGATAACTGCCTGACGACACAAGGAACTCGGAGTGCGAATTGTTCTTGCCGTGACAGCGGTGCGTGACGCTAGTGAACCCGGCTTAACCCACTGCATCGTCGGCCGCTTCTTCATCTCCTTGGCCGCCTCGCCGGCATGCTGGAGGCCCTTCCACAGCCGCTTCCAACTCAGTGAAGGCGGCGCGGCTCCCGCAAAAGGAAACGCCGAGGTCGGGGCGCAGCTCGCAATTGCACGCTCCATGATCCGCGCCGGCCGGCCACTCTAGAATCATAACTAGCGGACTTCGCGTCTTAGGCTACTCGGAACCGCTTAATGCCGCCGCGGTCCAGAAGCCAGCGCAATGGCACCAAAGGCGGTCATAATCTCACGCCAGACAATTTCCGGAACCTAGTCAGACATTCCAAGGCAGCCTGCAACAAATCGCCTCCCGTCGGCATCCGTTTGCGGCGGTCATGGTTCACCTGCGACCGAATCTGGACACGGCGCAGAGCCAGGACTACTGTCTACCCAATGAGCAGGTTCGTCCGCATCCTCGCAGTCTTCTTCCTCGCGGCCTTCGCCCTCGGCACGGCGGCGCATGCCGCGGCTTTGACGGACATGTCCCTGAAGATGTCGATGGCTGAGATGGACGGCGACATGCCCGACTGCCAGGACTGTCCCGGCGATGACGGCCAGACGTCGGCATGCGACCAGTTCTGCGTTACCTCGCTTGTCGCGATCTGCACGCCTGCCGCGGCCGAGCTGCCGCATTTCGCCGGTATCGTATCCTTGCCTCCCGGCGAACCGTCCGACGGCCGCACCGGTCCGCCTGAGCCCTATCCTCCCCGAACCACCTTCCTGAGCTGACACGGCCGCGGCATCCGCTCGCGACCGACCCGTCGACGCGCCCGGCTACGTCCGCGCGTCAAAAAATCCTATTCCGGAATGGTTGATCCAATGCCCTATCCACGTGTGCCGGCGCTGACGCGTCGAACCTTCCTCGCATCGGCCGCCGCCGTTTCGGCGGGCGTGGTGCTTCCACCGCGATCCGACGCCGCAGGCCTTCGCGAGTTCCGGATCCGCGCCGGACCGGGACGCGCCCAGATCGCGCCAGAGCCGCATGGCGATACCCCCATCTGGTGCTATGACGGCAGCCTGCCCGGTCCGGAAATTCGCATCCGCCAGGGAGAACGCCTGCGGGTGGCGGTCGAGAACAAACTCAACGAAGAGACGACGGTGCACTGGCACGGTTTGCGAGTCCCGAACGCGATGGACGGCGTGCCGCACCTCACGCAGGCGCCGATCTGGCCCGGCGAGACCTTTGCCTACGAGTTCGATGCCGTCGACGCAGGCACCTTCTGGTACCATCCGCACCATCGCAGTTTCGAGCAGGTCGGCAGAGGCCTCTACGGCCCGCTGATCGTGGAGGAAGCCGATCCCATCCGGGTCGACCGCGAAGTCACATGGGTGCTGTCCGACTGGCGGCTGACCAAAACCGCCGAGATGCGGGAAGACTTCGGCAACCGCCATGACATGATGCACAACGGCCGGGTCGGAAACACGGTCACGATCAATGGCCGCGTGCCGGATGTCTTTCAGGTGCGAAAGGGAGAACGCATCCGGCTGCGGCTGATCAACGCCGCCAACGCCCGCATTTTCGGCCTCGACTTCGGGAACCATCAGCCTGCCGTCATTGCGCTGGACGGGCAGCCAGTGGAGCCGCATGCGCCAGAAGGCGGACTGGTCGTGCTGGGGCCCGCGATGCGCGCCGACCTCATCCTCGACATGACGGCTGACGCCGGAAGCCGGGTTTCCGTGATCGACCGCTTCTACGAGGGCCTCGAATACCGCCTGGTCGACCTAGCCTATGCCGGTAATCCGCTCAGGCAGGCGGCTCCCGACTGGCCTGTCGCCCTCCCGCCCAACCCGCTGCCGGAGCCGGACCTTGCATCGGCCGTCCGGCACGAGGTCACCTTCAACGGCGGCATGATGGGAGCCATGGTCATGCAGGAGATGGGCGGCAGCATGGGCGACACGCGCAAGCATTTCCCCGGCGCCGTTGGCGGCATGATGGGCAGCATGGGCGGCATGATGAACATGATGCACTCCGGCGGCATCTGGTTCATCAACGGCATCGCGGCGGAAGGGCACGTCATGGACCCGATGCTGACGCTTGCGCGGGACAAGAGCCATGCCATCGCGATGACCAACGCGACGGCCTGGCATCATCCGATCCACCTGCACGGCCATTCCTTCCGGGTGATCTCCCGGAACGGCAAGCCGAGCAAGCACCGCGAGTGGCAGGACACGGTGCTCATGTCTCCGCGCGAGCGGGTGGAGATCGCCCTCGTTGCCGACAATCCGGGCGACTGGATGCTCCATTGCCACATACTCGAACACCAGGCCGCCGGGATGATGGGCGTCTTCCGCGTCGCCTGACCAATCCCTCAAAAGGAGAACCGAAAATGCGTACTATCCTGAATGCCGTCGCCCTCGCTTCCTTCGTCTGGGCTGCCGTCCCGGCGCTCGCGGGCGAGAAGGACGTCAGTCTCTACAAGAACCCGCAGTGCGGCTGCTGCGAAGGCTATGCCGAGTACCTGCGGGAGAACGGCTTCACCGTCACCAGCAAGGCCACCCACGACCTCGCCGAGATGAGCCGCGAGGCAGGCATCGCGGACGAATTCCAGGGCTGCCACCTGTCATTCGTGGATGGCTACGTCGTCAGCGGCCACGTCCCCGTCGGCACGGTCAAGAAGCTGCTCACGGAGCGGCCCGACATCAATGGCGTGACGCTGCCCGGCATGCCAATGGGCTCGCCGGGAATGAGCGGCACCAAGGAAGCGCCGTTCGAGATGCTGGAGATCACCAAGTCTGGCAGCGTGGGCGGCGTATACGCGCGGGAATAGGCCTGCAACGAGACGCGGAAAAGGAGCCGACAACGATGGACCGCGGAATGATGGAAGGCATGGGCGGCATGATGCTGGGCATGGGTGTGGGCTGGCTCCTGCTCGCAGTTGCGCTCGTTCTCGCGGTCGCGACCTTGGTGAAGTACCTGTTCTTCAGCGGCCGCAAATGAGCAGGCAGGCTGTTGTCCTCGGCTTCGCGGCGCTCTTGGGAGTTGCCGCCCTCGCTTTGATCTGGTCGTTCGGAGCAAGCGAGGCCGCGGCAATTGCGCGGGGACGGCAGCTCTATTCCGCGAACTGCGCCTCCTGCCACGGGGCCAGCCTCGAAGGCCAGCCTGACTGGAAGAGGCAGCTTCCCTCGGGACGCATGCCCGCCCCGCCGCACGATGCGTCCGGGCACACCTGGCACCACCCGGACGGGGTGCTGTTCCGGATCACCAAAGAGGGTCCAGCCGCCGTGGTGGGCAACGGGTACGCTAGCGACCATGCCGGGATTCGAGGACATTTTGAGCGACGAGGAGATCCGCGCCGTTCTCGCCTTCATCAAGAGCACATGGCCGGAGCGGGAGCGCGCCTACCAGTCGGAGATGAGCCGCCGCGAGCAGGAGAAGACGCAGTGAAGACGATCCTGTCGACGCTGATACTTGCCGTCGTTGTGGCCGTGGGCAACGCGCACGCGCAGGAACCGACAGTGATGCCGCTGCACGAGGAGCCGCAGCCCTTGCCCGAGCTCATCCTCGCCGACGAGGCGGGAGAGCCGCAATCTCTCGAAGATTGGCGCGGCAAGATGGTGCTGCTCAACGTCTGGGCGACCTGGTGTGCGCCCTGCCGGGCCGAAATGCCCACGCTCAACCGCCTTCAGGGGCGGCTGGGCGGCGAGGGATTCGATGTCGTCGCCCTTTCGGTGGACCGAGCGGGAGCCGGCGCAGTCCGGAAGTTCTTCGACGAGATCGGGGTCAAACTCCCCGTCTTCATCGACCAGGACGGGACTGCGATCCGCGCGTTGGGACTGTTCGGCCTGCCAGCCACGCTTCTGATCGGCCCCGACGGAAACGAGCTCGCGCGGCTCGCCGGACCCGCCGAATGGGACACCCCCGAGATGGTTTCCTTCTTCGAAGGGATCATCGTACGAGAACTCGACCAAACCGGAGAACGGAGATGAACAGAAAAACACTTCTCGCCGCGATGGCCGTCACGTCTGTCCTCGCGCTTCCCGCATTTGCCCATCATCCGGGCGCCGATCTCGACAGGCTTATGGGCAGCGAGGAGAAGTATTTCCAGGCGATCGACGCTCCCGCAGCGCCGGGATTCGATCTGGCCGACGACGAAGGCAATCCGGTCCGCCTCTCGGACTTCGCCGACAAGGTCGTTGTACTCAATTTCGTGTTCGCGAGTTGCACCGACGTCTGCCCGCTGCACTCCGACCTGATCGCCCGCGTCCAGGCGATGGTCAACGAAACGCCCATGAAGGACCTGGTGCAGTTCCTGACGGTGACGACAGACCCGAAGTCAGACACGCCCGAGGTCATGAAGGGATACGGCGAAGCGCACGGGCTCGACCCGCGCAACTGGACCTTCCTGACCACCCGCGAAGGGCAGGCGGAGGATGCGACGCGCAAGCTGTCCGAGCAATACAACGTCCGTTTCGATCCGCTCGAAGGCGGCCAGCAGATGCATGGCTTGGTGACGCACGTGATCGACCGCGGCGGGCGATTCGCGGCCAAGTTCCACGGCCTCAGGTTCGATCCGCTGAACCTGGTCATGTACGTCAATGGGCTGACGAACAGCGTGAATCGGCCGTGATCAATTGACTTGATCCAGCACTACCGCCGGACGCCCTCCGAGGTTGTCCGGTTGGGGGAACAACACGGCAACAGCGCAGGGATCGCTCATGAGCCGCCGCGCCAGCGCCGCTGGGAAGAGGATTCCTGCGTTTCGACGCCGCCGCCGTCGATCTCAGCGGATCAGGTCTGGCTCATTGCTTCGTGCTCGCCTCCCGGAACGCCGCCTCTCCGGCCTCCGACACCTCGGCCCACTTCTTGTCGGCTGCCGGATCCGCGGCGTAGCTGTCGTGCCAGTTCCACCATTTGTAGGCTGGGGTCTGGGGATAGCCTTCGGGCGAGTCCTCCCAGACCTCCTGCCGGCCCAGCGGCGTGATGTCGAGATAGTTCCAGGTGCCGCCCATCTGCTCGTCGCCGCGGTTGTTGATGAAGTAGGTGCGGAACACGCGGTCGCCGTCGCGGATGAACACGTTGTGGCCGTGCCACTCGTCGACGCCGAAATCGGCGTCGAAGCTGTCGGTGAGGGTGAACCATGGTATCTCCCAGCCCATCCGCGCCTTCAACCGCGCGATATCCGCCTGCGGCGCACGCGAGACAAAGACGAGAGTGGTGTCACGGGCGTTCAGATGGGCGAGGTGGGCGACCTGGTCGGCCACCATGGAGCAGCCGCGGCAGGCATGGTCGGGCCAGCCAAACACTCCCGGCTCGAAGAAGGCGCGGTAGACGATCAGCTGACGCCGACCATCGAACAGGTCGAGCAGGCTCACCTTCCCGTCAGGCCCCTCGAACGCATAATTCTTCTCCACCACCATCCACGGCATCCGCCGCCGCTCGGCGGCCAGCGCGTCACGGGCGCGGGTCTGGGCCTTTTCCTTCACGAGCAGCTGCTCGTGGGCCGCTTCCCACTCCTGCGGCGACACCACCGGTGGCGTGCGCATGGCAGTCTGTCCACTTTTCCGTTCGCTCTTGGCTGCTGAAGTCATGGCTTCCTCCTGATCTGGGCGAATTCCCGCGTCGCTGAAGCACGGCTCATTCGCTGCTCATCGCTGGTTGTTGGGCCTAAAATAGTTTGGCACCGGAAAACGACCAGTGGGAGTAACAAGTGTGACGCTATTATCCCCTCGGGGCGTTGAACCGCGTGGCGTGGCGCGAAGGTGCTCCCGCCGCATGCCCCGGGGCGCTGGCGCCATTCAAAATTTTGAGGGCAGCGTTTCGAAGATTGGGCTCAAACTCAAATCAGACTGGCTGCCGCCAATTGCCGAGAACCTTGCTGCTTGAACTGGTCGGCGGGACCTAGCAAAGAGCGCCATAACGGGCATCCGACACTGAACGCAAGAGCGGACGTTGACTCTGTTCTCCGCTACATCAACCCCACCAATCTACCGTCCACCGGGCTATGTCGAAGACGAACGGTGGAGATCGACTCGCGCCACGGCGTAGGCGTCAAGAGAGATGAATTGGTCATCCAACCGTCTTCCGGGACTTTCCATGAAGTTCGGATCGGCTGCCGCCCGCTCGAACTGGTCGGCAGCAAGAAGAGCAATGCGGGCGCTGTTCGGCGTATCCGAAAGCTGCACTGATTGCTTTTTGGCAGTAAGATTCGAGAGCCACAGCGTCGTGCGCCCGTCTTTTTCGGCCGCGATCTCCGCGATGGTGTCAGCTCCGGAAGTTGCCACGGACAGCAGGGTGGCCCCACTGAGTTTTGAGAGGCCTGCCATGACATGGAAAGCGGGATACACCATTCGGCCATCCTGTTCGTCAAACCACGGCTGCACGAAATCGGCCTTCCTGTAGACGTATCCGCACGGGCCGGTGAAGTCGCCGAATGCGACGGCCTCGATTCCCTCGTGCGCGCAGGCCGCGAAATATCCGACTGTCCAAGCCGCATTGAACAGGCCGCGCTGCCGAGGATCGATGCGGCTCAGACAGACGCGACCGTTCGCTTCATTCGGCGCAGTGGACTTGCCGTAGGGGTTCTCGCGGCAGCCTAGCTGACTGGGACCTATACGCAGGGGCAAGCGGTCGCCCATGAAAGCACGGGTAGAGCGGATCAGATGGGGGATAGCCTGAAGCGTCTCCATTACGGAGACATCATCTGCAGCATGCACGTTTGGACAGGTGGTGAAGGTTGCGTAGTCGAGCGCTCCGGTTGGCGGACGCTTGCGGTTTAGCTCGGTGAAGTATGCGGCCATGCCGCCGCCCAGCGGCACCCCGGGGAAAGCCCGGCGGGCGGCGGCGTAGTTTTGCTCGAAGGTGGGCATCGCCGGCCACGGTGCTCCCGGCTGCACCGACTTCATGTCCTGCGCCGGAAAGACGGAGACAGCTTCTGGATTGAGGCGAAGGCTTTGGACAGCATCCGCGAGAGGCGCCAATTCGCCGAAAGGATCGAGCGTGCCCTTGGTGATGATCTCAAGTACGACGCCAGCGCCGGTCAACTGTGCCAGGGCGGTGTAACCTTCAAGTTCATCCTGGCCGTGCCCGAACCGGAGATCGACTTGGCAGACCACCCACTGCGGAGCCAATGGTCGAATGAGCTCGGCGACTTCAAACGCGTGCTTCGCCTCGTCGGCAGCGACGCCGATGCCAATGCGGGGCACTCGACCGATGGCTCTGCCAATCGTCAGGTTGATGGATGGATCGGGGTTTTTGGAAGACCCGGCAGGGAGCGTTCCCAACAGCTGAAGTCGGACGGCCTGCGTGAATTTCTCGCCTTTCGGCAATCTGTAGGGCCACGGGCGACGCAGGGGACGGACATAGGTTTTGTAGGAGGCGTCGGACCAATTGCGCTGATCCTCCATCTCAAAGGCGTCACCTTCCATGGTGCATGTGGCCCAGATTCCAGGCACGATCTCGTGCGAAAGCGCGCGAATGTCGGTGAACGGACACCTAGGATCGATGGTGTCCGGAAAAAGCGAGAGTTTTTCGCGGCCGTCCTCGTGCAGCACCTTTACCGGCTTGCCGGCCAAACCCTCGATCGGATGCAGCACGACGAAGCCGGTTCTGTTGGTCAATACGTCAGTTTCGGGCTCTGCCTCCACCACAAACGACATCGCACCGTCGCTCCCGCCTGCGATCCGCGCCTGGTAGACCAGCCGACCGCACGCACCCGCGCATGTTCCACGATAGGCGACGCTGAACGCATCCGGCTTTTCATCGATCTGAAGGTCATCGAGAACGGGCGTCTCGGTTCCCCAGTTCTCGTCCCGTACGAGAAATGAAATCGCGCGCAGAACCTCGACCCCGCCGATCCGCACATAGCGTATCGCCCCATTGTCAAACTCGACCGACAAGGGTCCCGCGCGCAGTGTCCGCAACTGCGGATCGACCTGTTCGGTCCCACACAAGCGGATTGCTCGAGGTGCTGCCGTGGTCAAATCGCTCTCTCGGTCTTGGCGTCGAAAATCGAGGCCCGGTTCATGTTGATGTCGATCGGCAGTCTCTCGCCGGGACGACTGACGTCGTGCGCCTGCAGTTCCGCCATCACCGGCGCGCCGGCCAGGCGGAAGGTCGCATAGCTGCGCGAGCCGGTCGGCTGCAGCAGGTCGATCGTTGCGTCGTAGCGAAACGTGCCCTGCGCAGGTGTCGCAGCATGCGCGCGCGTCAGATGTTCTGGCCGCAGTCCAAGCAGCACCGCCTGTCCGTCAATGGCGCCATTCAGGCTCCGGCCGGGGGCGACCGGAAGCAGCGCCTCGGAGAGCCGGATGGCGGCAGCGCTGCCGTCCAACTTCAGCGTGCCCGGCAGGAAGCTCATCCGCGGCGAACCGAGAAAGCCAGCGACGAAGGTCGAGGCGGGGCGCTCGAACAGCTCGAGCGGCGCGCCCTGCTGCTCGATCATTCCGTCGCGCATCAGCACGATGCGGTCAGCCAGAGTCATCGCTTCGATCTGGTCATGGGTGACGTAGATCATCGTTGTCGCAATGTCCTGGTGAAGGCGCTTGATCTCGCCGCGCATCTCGTCGCGAAGCTGCGCGTCGAGGTTGGACAGCGGCTCGTCGAACAGGAAAATGCGCGGGCTGCGGACAATGGCGCGGCCGATGGCGACCCGCTGGCGCTGCCCGCCGGACAATTGGCGCGGAAAGCGCCCGAGCAGCGGGGTGATGCCAAGCATGCGCGCCGCCTCGGCGACGCGCGTCTCCACCTCCGATTTCGGCATTTTTCGCGCCTTTAGGCCGAAGCCAATGTTTTTCGCCACGTTCATGTGGGGATAAAGCGCATAGTCCTGGAACACCATCGCCACGTCACGGTCGCGCGGTCGGAAATCGTTGACCACTTCGCCGCCGATCTCGATCGTGCCTTCCGAACTCTCCTCCAGCCCTGCAATGGTCCTCAGCAGCGTACTCTTGCCACAGCCGGACGGGCCGACCAGCACGGTGAACTCGCCGTCGCGAATGTCCAGGTCTATGCCGCGCACGGCATGGAAGGCGCCGTAGCGCTTGTGCAAGCCGGTGATCCTGACTTCGGCCATGCCGACCCTTTCTATCCGCGAACAGCGCCGAGCGTGAGCCCGCGCACGAGATGTCGTTGGGCAAGTACTCCCAGCGCGATCGACGGTACGAGGGAGACGATGGCCAGGGCTGCCGCCTCGCCATATTGCGCGCCCTGGAAACCGATGAAGGCGCGAAACACCGTTGGCAGCGTGAAAGCAGTGCGGCTGGTCAGAATCAGCGCGAAGAAGAACTCCGTCCAGCAGGCGATGAAGGCGAAGACCGCCGCCGCGACGATGCCTGGCGCGGCGAGCGGCACTGCGACGCGCCAGAACGCCTCCCACCGCGTGCAGCCGTCGACAAGGGCCGCCTCCTCCATCGATTTCGGCATGCCGCGGAAATAAGCGAACATCATCCATACCGACACCGGCAGCGTGAACACCGTATAGGCGATGATCAGGCCGATATGCGTGTCGTAGAGGCCAACGCCGCGGTAGATCAGGAACACCGGCAGCACGATGCCGATGGGCGGCAGGAAGCGCTGCGACAGCACCCAGAACGACAGATGCTGGCCGCCGGTGTTGTAGCGCGCCAGGCTGTAGGCCATCAGCGTGCCGAACAGGGCCGAGAGCACCGTTGCCGACAGCGAGATGATCAGGCTGTTGATCAGCCCGTCGAGGCCGCGATAGGCGAACAGCGCAGCTTCATAGTGGACAAGGGTGGGTGCGGTTGGGAACCAGACGGGCGGCACGGTGAGATAGTCGTCGCTCGGCTTGATCGAGGTGTTGAACATCCAGTAGAGCGGCCACAACACGAAGACCAGGAAGAAGCCGAGCAGCAGGATGCGGCCGACCGGTATCGACCGGCGTTTCGGGCGACGGACAGGCGCGACGGCCGCCATCAGACCGGCTCCGTCTTCAAAAGCCGTCGCACCAGCAGCATTACCACGAGCGCGGTGAAGATCAGGAACAACCAGCTTCCGGCGGTCGCCTGCGACAGATGGAATTGGGTGAAGCCGACCGTGTAGAGATAGTAGGAAGCTGTGTAGGTCCGCGTGCCTGGCCCGCCGCCGGTCATGATGAAAATAGTATCGAACATGCGGATTGCATCGAGCAGCCGAAAGGTCAGCGCCAGCAGCATCATTGGCGCAAGATGCGGCAGGGTTATCGCCCAGAACGCTTGCCAGGCATTGACCCCGTCGAGTTCCGCCGCCTCGTAAAGGTTCGGCGGAATGGCGGTAAGCCCGGCGAGCAGGATGACGAACATGAACGGTGTCCACTGCCAGACATCGGCGATGATCAGCGAAACATAGAGCCATGGCGATTCGGTCATCCAGCCGATCGTCACCTCCTGCCCCAGAAGTTGCGTCAAGATGTAGTTGGTCGGCCCGAAAGGCCGCTGCAGCAGCAGCGTCCAGGCCTGGCCGACGATGACCGGGCTGATGAACAGCGGCACGATCAGGATCGACATGATCACGCCGCGGCCCGGAAAGCTGCGAACCATGGTCAGCGCCACGAGAAGTCCGAGAACGAATTCGATAGCGACGCTAATCCCCGACAGCCACGCTGTCAGCAAAAGCGACCAGCGCGCGACGGGATCGAAGACGACGCGCTCGAAATTCTTCAATCCGACAAAGGCGTGGCCCGGCACCTGGAAATCATAGTTGATGAAAGACACGACCAGCGAGAACAGCAGCGGATAGACCGAGAGCGCCAGGATCAGCAGTACTGCTGGCGCCACCAGCAGCCATTTGAAGTGGCGGTCCGCCCAATTTGCGAAGCCCGACAGCCGTGGCGGGGCGCCGGCGGCCTTCAAGCGACTGATGGTTGCGGTATGCTGCATCGATTACATCCCAAAACCTGCCTGGCGGTTGCGACGAGGTGTTGCGGACCAAGCGCCCGCAACACCGATTTTGGTCAAGAATGCCGGCCGGCGTCCCTGATGCAGGCCGAGCTCAGAGGGTGACCGCCATGCCGAGCTTCTCCACCGTGTTGTCGGCAGTAGCACCCGGCAGTTTCAGGAACTCGGTGTAGAATGCCTTCTGCGAATCGACGCCGAGCCGGTCGGTCGTCTCATTCCACTCGGCCGCCGCTGTTTCTAGCGACGCCTTCGGATCCGCACCGGCCCACACAGCTGTGCACATGCGGTCGATGCTTAGGAAATAGTCCTGTGCGCCGGGCATGATCGGGTCGAGGAGGCCGACATTGGCCGAGTTGTTAAGATTGCTCAGATACTCCTTGGCGCTCGGGAACAGCGCGCCGTAAAGCTCGGATTTGAAGTGGGAGATGCGGTAGGGATCGCGCAGGGCGTAGGGCAGCATGCAGCGCGCAAGCGAGACGGGTGGCGAGCAGGCCCATTGCATGAAAAGGTAGGCCGCTTCGGGGTTCGCCGAATCCGCCGACAGCGCCTTGTTGTAGCCGGTCGCATGTTCAGGATTGCCGGGCACGACCGCGTAGCCGACCTTGCCGGCGATCTGCGATTGCGGGATGAAGTTGATTGCGGTGGCCGACTGCGAATAGTTCGCGGCCATGCGGCCAGACGGCGGCCAGGAGTAGATCATCGCTACCTTGCCGGTCAGGAACGCCGCCCACAGCGAGACGGCGTCGAGTTCATTGTTGCCGGGGATCGACGCCGCATTGGCTGCAATCATGTTCTGCAGCGTCTTGACGCCGGCATCCGAAGCCAAGCCGGCCTTCATGTCGTCGCCGAACAGTTTTCCACCGTTGGCGCGGTACTGCTGCAGAAAGTCGAACTGGTTGCCGGGACTGCCCGCCTTGCGGAAATGGCCAGCGCCATAAACGTTCGGCGCCAGCTGGTCTGTGATGAACTGGGCGATCTGGGCATATTCCTCCCAGGTCTTCGGCGGCGCCAGCTTGGCGTTGAACTTGGCCTGGTAGGCCTCCACCATCTTCGGATCCTCGAAGATGTCCTTGCGGTAGTAGAGGGCGAACATGTCGCCGTCGTCGAAGAAGCCCCAGATCTTGCCCTTGTAGGTCGGCAGCGCCTTGTAAAGAGGATGATAGTCCTCGAGGTCGGCCGGGTTCATGTATTTGGCGATGTAATCGTCGAGGGGTGCGATGACGCCGCCATCGGCTAGCGACGGCGTCCAGGCTGGCGAGATGTCGAGGACGTCATAGGCGCCTGAGCCGGCAATGTGCTCGGCAACCGCCTTGGAGTACTGGTCCGGGTTCGACAGTTCGACCACGTTCGACTTCATGCCCGTAAGCTGCTCCCACATCGGTCCACTGAAATTGCGCGGGTCGAGAGCCTGCAGGCCTGCCTCGTAGGTCATGTTCAGCGTGACGCCCGAATGCGCCTTGGCCGCCTCGACGGCGCGGAAGGCGGAACCATCCGCCGGGCCTTCCATCGACGCCTTCATGGCCGCCGCCTGCGCCTGGCCGAGCGGTGAAGCGGCGTCTGCCAGTTCGAGCTTCTGCTGCGCCAGCGCCCAATCCGTCATCATGGCGAGGATCGGTCCGGACGCCGCCAGCATGCCGGTCATCTGGCCGAAGCGGGTTATGAAAGTTCGGCGGGTGGTTTCGCCGCGCATAAAGGCGTCGACCTCTGCTTCGAGGCCTGCCTGAAAGTCACGTTTTTCATGATCGTTCATAGTACTTGGTCCTCCCATTTTCGTTTGCCTTCACTCGTCCGCGGGCGCGGCGATCGAGTGTTTCTCCCGTGAAGCCGCCGCGAAGCCTGTGGCGGCGCGCCGAATGCTCGTACCCCTATGTCCCGAAGCGGGCGGCGAAACCGGCCAGCCGATTCTTCCATGCCTCGCTTGAAAGCACCTCGCGATTGACCACGCCGCGCGGCTCGCGGCCGTGCTGCACCTCGATGACCGCCTTGACGTCCGCAGCACCGTTTCCGGCAAAACACTGGTCGGTCCAGCAGAGCGCGTGCGGCGTCAGGATAATGTTATCGAGCTTGAGGATCGGGTCGTCGGCATCCGGCGGCTCCTGCTCCAGCACGTCGAGCCCCGCGCCGGCGATGCGGCGCTCCTGCAGCACTTCCGTCAGCGCCTCCTGGTCGACGATCGGACCGCGCGCGGTATTGATCAGGTAAGCCGTCGGCTTCATCAGGGCGAGCCGCTCGGCATTGACGATGTGGTGGGTCTGAGGCGTTAGCGGACAGCTCACCGACAGCACATCGGCGCGGCGGAACAGATCCTCCAGCCCGACCAGTTCGATGCCCAGTTCGGCAGCGAACTTGCTGTCGGCGAATGGATCATGGGCGACGAATTTCATGTCGAAGGGCTTGGCCAAGCGAAAGACCTCGGCGCCTATATTGCCGATGCCGAGCGCCCCCAACGTACGCCCGACGAGACCAACGCCCATATGATCCGAACGCTGATTGAACCCGGCAGGCCCCTTGCGGGTCAGCGCGTCTTTGGTGAGCAGTTTGCCGGTCAGTGCCAACATGAAGGTGATGACGGATACGGCGACCGGCCGCCGCACCCCGTCGGGCGTGATGACAAGGGCGATGCCGGCGGCGGTGCAGGCCTCGACGTCGACGGTATCGTAGCCGACTCCGAAACGGGCAACGACGGCGAGGCGGCCGCTCTTGGGGACACTGGTCGCATCGAAGCGATGGCTGAGCAGGATCAATGCATCGAAGTCCTCAAGCTGATCGCCGCGCAGCGGATTGTTCGGCTCCAGGAACGCCATCTCGATGCCGGGCGCATTGCGCAGCGGCTCCAGGTCGAAGTCGGGATAGGTCGGCGCGCCGTCCGGCTTGCGGAAATCACCGGAGAGCGCCACCCTGAACATTGTGTTGGCCATCGTCTCCTCCGCCTCACTCGCACCCGGCCCGGATCTTCGAGACCGCGTCGGCCATCGCATCGTGCAGAACCCAGACGTCACCCGAATAACAGATGAAATCGAAGCCTTTCGCGTAAAAGTCGTGACCCTGCTGGACGGTTGGTACCAGGCGTCCAAGCGATTTGTTGTGCTTCTTGGCGGCGGCAACGATCTTGTCCATCGCCGCGGTGAAGATCGGATGGGCGAAGTCGCCGGGAACGCCGAGTGAGACCGACAGATCGAAATGTCCGACCCACAGACAGTCGACCCCGTCCAGTCCCGCGATGCCGTCGATGTTCTTGACGCCGTCGGCGGTCTCGATCAGGCAGATAAACACCGAGCGCTGGTTGGCCGTTTCGAATTTATCTGTGACCGAGCCCGGACGGTAGCGGTCATGCGCGATCTGTAGCGCTACGCCGCGAGCGCCAGCAGGATGGTATTTCATCGAATTGATGATGTGCTGAGCCTGTTCGACCGTACTCACCATCGGCGCGATCAGCCCTTCAGCGCCCATGTCCATGGCGCGGGCGAGGAAATGGTAGTCCTGCGAGGGCACACGCACCATGACCGGCAGGTCGGCCGCCTCGAAATAGCGGATCGCGCTCTTCACCGTTTCCACGCTGAAGCCCGAATGCTCCATATCGAAGAAGACGAAGTCGCAGCCGGCGGATTTCAGAATGTGCCCGATTCCCGGCGTCGCGAATTCGGCGACGAGTGTGCCGAGCTTGACCCGTCGGTGCGCAGCCAACCCCTTGAGACTAGGCTCTGACATACATTTCCTCCCCTTCGCCCAAAGAGCAATCCGGCTATGCTTTCTTCAAGGCGTAGCTTCGAGAACGAGGTCGCAGATCGTCACCAACTTGGTGTCGACGAGCGGCGCGCTGTGCGTGTTGAATTCATCGAAATGCGCCGTCCGGCAGTGTTCGTCGAAGGCGGCCTCGCTGTCGTAAATCTCGTAGAGCACGACCCGGTCCGGTTCGCCGCGCGCCTCCGTCACGTCAAAGCGGCGGCAGCCGACCTCGTTGCGTACCGACGCGGTCGCATTGGCGTCGACGAGCTTTCGGAAGCTGTCTCGGGCGCCCGGCTTGAGGCGGAAATCGACCCAGACGACGAAGCTGGTCATCACATGGGCCTCGCGATTTCCAGATAGCGCCTCGACACATATTCCAGATGCCTGCGCATCGCCGCTTCGGACTCGTCCGGATCGCGCGCCGCGATCGCCTCGAAAATCTGGCGATGGGCCTCGTAGGCCTTGCGGTCTTCACCTTCGGCCAAAGTCGTCCGCCGCTGTTCGAGCAGCCATTCGGCCAACGCCGCATGGATAGCCGTGAAGATCCGATTGCGGGTGATGACCGCCAGCACGTAATGGAAGTCCACGCCAGTGCGTTCGAAGCGCGTGAGGTCGCCGATCGACTGCCGGTTCACCTCTAGCGCCGCCTTAAGGCTTTCAATGTCCTCTGGCGTGGCATTCACAGCGGCGTTGCGGGCAAGCCCGACCTCGAAAAACAAACGTGCGCTCTGGAAGTCCTGAACCCCGCCCGGGGCCGAAATCATGTGTCGCGCCGGCCCTGAAAGGGCGTCGATTACGAATTGGGGCGTGGGGCGGGTGACGCGGGCACGCTCGCCGGATCTCACCTCGACAAGGCCCATCTTGCTCAGATGCAGCAGCGCCTCACGGATTGAGGGCCGCCCGACCCCGAACTGCCGCATGAGCTCCCGTTCCGACGGCAGCCGCTCGGCTTCGGCCAGTTCTCCCTTGCGGATCATCCGCTCGAGGTGTTCTGCGACCTCGTCCGAAAGCTTCCGCTGCTTGATCTGAACACCAATCACTTGGCATACCTTTGATACCAGTTAAGCACGCTATTGCCATAGCGCCCCCGTGTCAAACACAACTCAAATCGACAGACGCCGCCTTCAAACGCAAACAAGGAGCGAGGCTTTGGCTCTTTTCCTACAAGCAACTTGCTCACTAGCTGAGCGATCAGCCACAGCGCAGGGTGCCAACGCTGTCAGTTCGCGCCAGGGATCATTTCCGATCGAACGAGATGGGACGCGGTCAGAAGTCTACCTCCCTTGAATGCCCTCTTTCGAGCGGCAGGATAGGGATCCGAGTGACTGCTTCGGTCAAACTGTGTCATCCCGGCTATCGGCTACAAACGCTCGAGAACGTCCGAACTCGATAGCTGAGAATATTCGGGTTCCGATCCGAGAGCGCCGCACGTCCAATGGAAGCGCAAAGGACGCTTTTTGAAACTTTGAGGGCAGCGTTCTAAGATTAGGATCAAACTCAATCAGGCTGGCTGCCGCCAATGGCCGAGAACCTTGCCGCTTGAATCTGTCGCCGGAAACGAGCAAAGAGCGCCATTTCCGGACCTACACGGTGACATCCGGCAACGTCGTCACGTTGATCTCCTTGCGGACCTTCGCGAGGCGAGACTGTGAATTAGCCCCGAAAGTTGAGACCCCCGGGCCGATTGGCGGCAGCAAGCGCACGACTTTGCGGGCAAATTCATAGGTTCGGTGGGCTCATCATCGGCGCCGATCATGACCCCACTCCTTTGGAAATCAACGACTTGCCATCCGCTAGGGGTCGACTTTCGGTTCTGATCCACAATGCGGGTACCCCCGATCGGCGTGCGACCGACGGAGAGAGACTGGCGATTCGCCACGACGGTTCCGGCGTCGTGGGCTACAATGGCGAGAGATCCAGATCGACCGGGGAGCCGAGGTGCCAAGCTCCACAGCAGAACGTCGCCTTGCCGCCATCGTCGCGACCGATGTCGTAGGTTACTCGCGCCTGATGGGCGAGGACGAGACGCAGACGCTGGCCGCCCTCAAGGCGCACCGCAAGGAGCTGATCGACCCTCTCATCGCCGAGCACAAGGGTCATATCATCAAGACGACCGGCGACGGTCTGCTGCTGGAGTTTCCCTCTGTCGTTGAGGCGGTGGCCTGCGCCGTTGCCGTGCAGCGCGCCATGCTCGAGCGAAACAGGGCCGTTCCGGAAGGACGACGCATCGAGCTGCGCGTCGGCATCAACATCGGCGACGTCATCATCGAAGACGGCGATATCTTCGGCAATGGTGTGAACGTCGCTGCGCGTCTCGAACAGATCTCGGAGCCGGGCGGCATCTGCCTCTCCGACGATGCCTACCGGCAGGTGCGGGACAAGCTCGACATTGAGGCGTTCGACGCCGGCGAGCAGCACCTGAAGAACATCGCCAACCCCGTCAGGATCTACCGGATCGACCCGGCTTCATCAGCAACAGGGATCAAACGGGTTTCCGGTATTCGGGGCGGCAGGGCGAGCAGACTTCCGCTGGCGATGGCCGGTCTGGCCGTGATCCTCATCGCCATCGCAGCCTTGGCCACCTGGTCCGGTCTGGGCCGAGCCCCTGCCCCAGAACAGCAAGCCGCGAGTCCCGCGACAATCAAACCAGACAGCGGCCCTACACTTCCCATCGTCGCCGTGCTGCCATTTACAAACCAGACCGGCGACGAGGCACAGGAGTACTTCGCCGACGGCGTCACCGAAGAGGTGATCAATGCCCTCGGCCGCTTCAAGAACTTGCGGGTGATCGGCCGCAATGCCGTCTTGCGGTACAAGGGTGGGCAGGCGCGGCAGGCCGAAATCGCCTCCGAACTTGGCGCAGCATACATGGTTGACGGCAGCATCAAAGCATCCAAGGACCGCGTGCGGATCTCCGCGCAGCTGACTGACGCGGACGCTGCTACCGTGTTGTGGTCTGATCGATATGATGGCGAGCTGTCAGACCTGTTCGAATTTCAGGACAGCATCGCGCGGCACATTGCTGGCACGCTGGCGGCCAATATCACTCAGGTGGAGGTGCAGCGTCATTTCAAGGAAGCCAGACCAGACCAGAACGCCTTCGACCTCTTGTTGCGCGCCCGAGCTGTCGGCCATGCCGCGTCTCGGACCGCCAATCGACAGGTTCGAGAGTTGATGACCAAGGCGATCGAACTGGATCCGAATTATGCCACCACCCATGCTCTTCTAGGCGAAGCCATTTACTCGCAGGTGGTTCTGGGCTGGACGGAGTTCCCCGACCGCGAGCTTGCCCGTGCCGAGAAACTCGCCCGCCGTGCTATCGCGCTCGCTCCCGATGAGCCTGATGGGCACCGCACCCTTGGTCGCATCCTGCTGATCCGCACCGAATACGATCAGGCGCGCAACGCGCTGCAGCGTGCGATCGATCTCAATCCGAGTGACGCCAATGCGTTGGCGGTCCGGGGAACCCTCCGATCGTTTGATGGGGACCTTCCCGGCGCCATCGAGTCGCTTGAGCTGGCTTTGAAATACGATCCGATGCTCCAGCCGAACTATCATTTCGATCTCGCCATCAGCTACTATCTCGCACGCCGGCACGAAGATGCCCTGCGTGTCGCCGAACGTGGAATCTCCCGGTTTCCGAATTTCCCGATGTTCAATGTCCCGGCCGCAGCGGCAGCGGCACAGCTTGGGCGCCAGGAGCAGGCGGCCCTCTACGTTACCGAGATACGGCAACGCCTGCCGCAGCTCGATATGAGCTTTGACTTTCTTGGCTCGCGCTTCAGAGATCCGGCCTATCCGGCGTATCTGAAGGAGGGACTCAGGCGGGCGGGCTTGTGAGGCGCTATTGCGGTGGCCATTTAGGAAGATCCGGCAATCGCGGATAATTCGCGTCTGCGTTGCTCACCATAACCGCCGGATCGGCAGCAAATTTCCCTGGACCGGCCGGCCCTCCGAAAACGTACAGGCGGCCTTCGTGAATCACCCAATTGTTCGGATCAGCAACCAACCTGTAGCCCCTCGATAGTGCCGCAGTGCACCAATTTTGGTACTGTGGCAGATATCGATCAGGGTCGGCCTTGAAGAGATCGAGGTGGCGCGTCGAGGCGAAGCGGTACAAGGCGCCATCCAATTCATACTGATACTGCGGATCGCCGATCATCGGCTTGGCCTCGGTGAAATAGGCTACAGGGTCGTAGCCCTTGATGGCGAGGCGGTCCTCCTCGCTATGGGCAGCGGTGTCGAAAGCGAAAGACAAAGCGCCAGACAGTCCGATCAGGACGGCCAACGCATCGCGCCTGTTCATTGACGTCAACTCCCTTGAACGTGAGCAGCATCAGCCGGCGGCAGAGGCGGTGGCAGATTTGTGCTCTCGTCACATGCGGCACGTGCGGCCCCGCTCATAAGGGCCGGCCGCTATCGGCATAGCTGGAAGATTACGCCTCGCGTTCGCCCGTGGCAACGTGCATATATGCACCCCAACTAAAATAAGCTTGCGCCAATCTCGTCGCGGGAGCAGCTATATCCGCGAGCGCGGATGTAGCTGTGGCCGCCGACAGCCGTGCGTTGACCGGGGCGTTTCGCGATCCGGCCCCGTGCGGGAATGAAATTCTCGATGACCGGCTAAAGCAATCGCTTGGTAGGCACCTCCTCACAATCGGGTGCCTATCGCGGTTGTTCGCGCCTCGCGCTGAGAGCCAAATTGTCCTGTTTAGGAGGCGACGATCCCTCCTACCCAGGCTTGTGACAAAGTCGATCGAGCACGTCTCGAAGCGCAGTCGCGGCTTCGTCACGCTCGTCAGCAGACATCAGCTCGGGCTCAGCTTCCAGTCTGAGATGCGGCAGTTCGGTTCGAACGGCGCGACGGGCAGCGACAAGATTGGCCTTCACATCGATGACGCGATACGTGGCGACCGGATAGGCGATCCCTTTGACGTGGATGCGCCCCAGTTCGTCGCAGTCAATCGTGTCCTTCACTTGCGCAAACGTCTCATAAGAAATGAGCACGGTCCCTGGCTGCGCCTCCTGCTCAAGACGTGAGGCGAGATTCACGGCGCCGCCGATTATCGTGTAGTCCATCCGGTCCTCGCTGCCGAAGTTGCCGACAGTGCAGTAGTCGGTGTGGATGCCGATGCGGCAGCGCAGTGGTGTTTCAATTCCAATGTCGCGCCAGACTTCGGCAAGTTCGCTCATCCGCTTCTGCATGGCGAGAGCCATCTGCACGCCGGCGAGCGCGTCCTCCTTGACGCCGCGAGTTTCCGGATCGCCGAAAAACATCAGAATCGCGTCGCCGACATACTTGTCGATCGTCGCGCCATGATCCGAAGCAATTTTCGACATTTCCGTCAGATAGTGATTGAGGAGCTGGGTGAGGTCCTCCGACTCCATCTTGTCGGTGGTCTCGGTAAAGCCGGCGATATCCGAGAAGCATATTGTCAGCTTCTTCCGCTGGCTGGCGATCCTGACCTCCTGACGGCCGGTGAATATCGAGTTGTACACCTGGGGCGCCAGGTATTTCGCCAGCTTGCTGGAAAGCGCCTCGAGAGCCGCGGATTTCTCGGCGAGGTTCTCCTCCCGTAGCTTCAGCTCGGTGATGTCCGAGTAGACCGCGACTGTGCCGCCGCCGGTGATCCGCCGCTCGCTTATCATGATCCATCTTCCGTCGCCTCGCCGCTGCTCCCACGGTTCGCCAGGGTTGCGGTGCCGGGAGAGCCGCTCGGCGACCCATTCCTCGAATCGTCCCTCGGCATCCCTGATGTAGCCGCGCTCAGCGGATCGGCGGATGATGTGCTCGAATGTCGTACCGGGCGTCAATTCGATCGCAAGGTCGCTGTAGAGCAGTTCGCGGTAGCGGCTATTGCTAAGGATGAGCCGGTCCTGGCGGTCGTAGAGAGCGAATCCCTCGGAGATGCTCTCGATGGCATCGATGAGCCGCTGGCGCGCTTCGGCGACCTCGCGCAGGTTCTTTTCCTCGACCTCGACTGCAGTGTCCCGGAAGAGCCTGAGCGCCTCGGCCATGCGGCCGATTTCGTCGTGGCCCGCGGCAGGCAATGGCGCACGAAGATTGCCGCCGGCGATTGCGAGCATGCTTTGGCTCACCCCTCCCAGGCGGGCGAGGAGGCTGCGGTCGACATAGAGCCAAACAACAAGAACGGAACTCAAGAGGCTGAGAAAGGCGGAGCCAAGGACAACTCCGGTCCCGTAGCGCTGGACGACCGCGGCTTCGAGACCAGATGCGGTGATCTCGCGGTCTGCCGCGGCGACCAGGCGATCGACGGCAGCGGTAAGACTGCGCGACAGCTGATTGTTTTCGGCCAGAAGCTCTTCGCCCTGCGCCAGGACGGCGAACTCGTCCTGCCGCGCCTTCGGGATGCTGTTTCCGCCGTCGATCAGTGCCTTGAACTCGTTGACCCGCTGCTGGAAACGGGTTCGCAGCCTATCGTCGATCTCGTTGGAAATCGTGTCCAGAACGGCGAGTGACCGGCGCAGCGGAAACAGGATCAACGCCAGATCGCCTGGCGTCGGCGCGTCCGCCGTGTTGACCAGCGCGTCATTGACCGCCGAGATCTCCTGCTGCGCCTTCTGCTGCGGGATGTAGGCCGCTATCGACTGGACCAGGTCGGCCGTCGCCTCCGCGCCTCGATCGGACGCGAGCGGCGTGTCGGCCGTGACCGCCCGCCATTGCTGGAGTTTGGAATTCATCACGAGCATGCCGGGCGCCACAAGGCGCTGGCTTGCATTTGTCGTAGCCGACAGGCGACGTAACAGTTCCTCTTTGCGCGCCACCACGGTGAGGCGGGCGGCGACAAGGTCGTCGAGGGCGTTGAGATTGCGCCGCAGACCAAGCACCGCAGCCTCGATCTCAGCCACTACCGCCGTGCTAGGCTTGGCGCCTTTGAGAGCGGCAAGCAGTTCCTCGAGGCGCGTCATCTCTGCCGCGATCGCAGTCGAGACCTCGTTATGCTGAGCCTTGCTGGTCGAAGCAAGTGCGGCAGGCGCAGTGGCGGCGACCCGCTCGGCCTGGCGCGACAGCTGGAGGGACGCGAGCGACGACGGCACACGCTCCTTGGTGATGTGGTCGACGACCTCCCCCACCTCGAGGAAGGCATAAAGAGCGGCTGTTGTCGCGAGCACCGCGAAGGTGCTGATACCGAAAAAAGCGAGCAACAGACGGCCGCGTATGCCGAGACGCTTAAGCATCGCGGCGACGCATTGATTCAGCTGGCGCGGCCGATAGGGTCTGCACAGATTGGCTCAAGGCGATTCGCCGGATCGGTGGTCCATTACTCCAACGGCACGTATTCGCCACCCTTCCAGACATACCATACCCAACTCTGAACAGTGAGGTCGCCCTTATTATCAAAGTCCATACGGCCCAACACAGTGTCAAATTGATTGCCGCGCAGTGATGCAATCACGGCTTGGAGTTCTAGTGAGCCTGCCTTCTCGACCGCCTGCGCCCAGGTCTGGGCGGCGCCGTAACTGTGCAGCGTCCAGGAATCGGGTTCGAAGTTCTCGGCCCGGAATCGTTCGACGACTTTGGCCGCTTCAGCATTTCGACGCGGGTCGGGGACAAAGGTGAAGAGCGTGCCCTCGGCGGCAGGGCCGGCAATCAGCCCAAATGCCTCCGTCGCTGTATCGTCACCCGAGATCAGCTGAACCGGGTAGCCCCGGTCGCGCGCCGCACGGACCATAAGCGCAGCCTCGGTATGATACCCGCCCATGTACAGCACGGCGATATCCGCCCCCTGTAACGTGCTGATCTCGGCCGAGTAGTCGTCTTTCCCGGGAGTGTAGCCTTCATAGATTGATTCGGTCACCCCCCGCTTGTTCAACTGCTTTCTTGTCTCATCGGCGAGACCCTTCCCATAGGTCGTATTGTCGTGAAGGATCGCGATCTTCTTGTCGCTCCAATGATCGGCCAAGTAGTTGCCGGCCTCGAAGCCCTGCGCATCGTCGCGACTGCAGACGCGGAAAACGTTGGCGCGGCCTTGTTCGGTCAACATCGGATTGGTCGAGGACGGCGAAATCTGCAGAATTCCCGCCGCCTCGTACACCTCCGATGCCGGAATCGAGGCTCCAGAGCAGTAGTGCCCGACGACGAACACTACACCGTCAGCCACCAGTTTTTGGGCAGCAGCCACCGCTTGCTTGGGATCGCAGAAGTCGTCGACCGTGATGAGCCGCACCGGCTCGCCGAGGACGCCGCCCGCCGTATTGATGTCGGCCACAGCCACCTCTGCGCCGCGCTTCAACTGCGTGCCAGTCCATTCGAGCTTGCCGGTCATCGGGCCCGCAACACCGATCAGCACCTCCGCCCGCGCCGGGCAGATGGACAGGGCCGCGAGCGCGGCGATAGCAATGATGACCACGCGGTGCATGACTGCATCCCCAAACTTTAGCTTACGCTAATCCATCTGGCGCCGACAGTCCTTTCCGCAAGCGCGGATACCTCGGCGGGTTCTGCGGCGCGCACCCGGCTCTTTTCTGCACGAGCGACCAGGGACCATTCGCCATCTGGCCTTACGAAATTCCTGATGACTGGCTGAAGCGCTGGCTTGCTGAGCTCTCAACAAAATCGGTGACTGAGCGGTAGATCTTGCCACTTGCGACGAGCCGAATTGTCCCCCTTTGCAGACATTCCGGCCTCCCTATGAAGGTCACCTACGGGTCAGCTTGCGTCATCCCGGCTATCGGCCTTCAAAAGTCCGAGAAGGGTCCGAACTCGATCACTGACAGTGATTGGGTTCCGATCCGAGAGCGTTACGCGTCCAATGCAGCGCAAACGACACTTTGAACTTTGCGCATGACCCTTTCCGGACCGAAGGTCGGCACAGCAAAAGCCAGTCCTGGCTTCCGGGCGTCAGGCGCCAGGCAGCCTGAACCGGTATTCCGTCACATGATGGTAGATCTGGCCCGGCCATAGCGTGGCCTGCGGGAAATACGGCCGGTTCGGCGCATCCGGCCAGACCTGCGGCTCCAGGCAGAAGCCCGAATAAGCCTTGTAATGAACTCCCCCGAGCCCCGGCGAAGCTGGCGCCAGATACTGGCCGGTATAGAGCTGGACGCCCGGTTCCGTGGTCCACAGCTCCATCTCGACGCCGGAATTCGCGCCTTGCGCCCATGATGCCAGCTTGAGCGACCCGCGCGTCGAGGCAAGGCAGAAATTCTGGTCGTAGGGGAGCTGCTTGCCCTCGCTCTCCATGCGCAGCGGCCGCGCCTGACGGAAATCGAACGGCGTGCCGTCGACCGGCTTCACGACGCCGGTCGGGATCAGGTCGCCATCGACCGGAAGATAGGCGCCGGCGTTCAGCATCAGCCGGTGATCGAGGACATCGCCGGCGCCGCCATCATCCAGGTTGAAATAGGAATGCTGGGTGAGATTGCACAGCGTCGGCTCCTCGCAGGTGGCGGTCAGCTCGACGCTGAGCGTGCCTGGGATCTTCAACCTGTAGGTGCAGGTCACGTCGAGCGCGCCGGAAAAGCCCATCGTGCCGTCGGGATCATGCAGCGTCAGGGTGACAAAATCCCTGCCATGCAGCGAAACCTCCCATGGCCGGTGCGAAAAACCTTGCGAGCCGCCATGCAGCGTGTGCTTGTCGAGGAAGTTGCGCTCGGTCTGGTAGCGCTGGCCGGCGATGGTGAAGCGGCCATCGCGGATACGGTTGGCATAGCGTCCGACGACGGCGCCGAAGAAGGCCGTATCCGTTTCATAGGGCTTGAAACTGCTATAGCCGAGCACAAGCGGCGCATCGTGCCCGGCCAGCCGCAGATCCTGGATGATGGCGCCCAGCCCGATGATGTTGGCGGTGAGGCCGCCGCCGCGGATGCTGAAGCGGCGGATGGCCTCGCCCGCCTGCGCCGTACCGAAAACCTCGCCGTCCTTCATCGCCATGCCCGAAACGCCAGTTGGTTGATCGATCCCGGCTCGCCGCGTGGGCCGGCTTGGTCTGTTGACGTTCGACAGGCCCTGCCCGATCAGAGGCCGAGGCCGCCGATGCAGACATATTTGGTGTCGAGATAATCCTCGATGCCCTGATGTCCGCCTTCCTTGCCGAGACCCGATTCCTTGACGCCGCCGAACGGCGCCTCGGGCGTGGTGATCAGCCCTTCATTGACGCCGACCATGCCGTATTTCAGCCCTTCCATGACCCGGAAGGCGCGGCCGAGATCGCCGGTGTAGAAATAGCAGGCGAGGCCGAACTCGGTATCATTGGCGAGTGCGATCGCCTCCTCCTCGGTTTCGAACTTGAACACGGGCGCTACCGGGCCAAAGATCTCTTCCTTCATGAAGCGCATCTTCGGTGTGGCATTGGCGATCACCGTCGGCTGGAAGAACGAGCCGCCGAGCGCATGGCGCTTGCCGCCGGCGACGATCTTGCCGCCCTTGGCGGTGGCGTCGGCGATCAGTTCCTCGACCTTCTCGACTGCCTTCTCGTCGATCAGCGGCCCCTGCTGCACGCCGTCATCGAGGCCGGAACCGACCTTCAGCCCGTCGCTGGCGGCGGCGAGCCTTTCGACGAACTTGTCGTAGACACCAGCCTGGACCAGGAAGCGATTGGTGCAGACGCAGGTCTGGCCGGAATTACGGTATTTGGCGGTGATCGCGCCGGCGACGGCGCGCTCGATATCGGCGTCGTCGAAGACCAGGAACGGCGCGTTGCCGCCAAGTTCCATCGACACCTTCTTGACGGTGACGGACGACTTCTGGATCAGAATCTTGCCGACCTCGGTCGAGCCGGTGAAGGTGATCTTCTTGACCAGCGGGTTGGCGCAGATCTCGTCGCCGATCTCGCCGGCGGCGCCGGTCAGGATGTTGATGACGCCCTTGGGGAAGCCGACTTCCTCGGCGAGCGCCCCCCAGGCAAGGCCGGAATAAGGCGTCTGCGACGCCGGTTTGACGACCGCGGTGCAGCCAGCGGCAAGTGCTGGGCCGAGCTTGCGGGCCAGCATCGAGGACGGGAAATTCCACGGCGTGATGGCGGCGATGACGCCGACCGGCTCCTTGGTCACCAGGATGCGGCGGTCCGCCCAAGGCGACGGCACGACATCGCCATAGGTGCGGCGGCCTTCTTCGGCGAACCACAATATGTACGAGGCCGCCGAACCGATCTCACCCTTCGATTCGAACAGCGACTTGCCCTGCTCGATGGTCAGCAGCTCGGCCAGCACATCCTGGTTGTCCATCATGGCGTCATGCAGCTTGCGCAACAGCTTCGAGCGCTCGAGCGCGGTGGTCTTGCGCCATGTCTGGAAGGCGGCGTCGGCAGCTTCGATGGCGCGGCGCGTCTCGACTTTGCCCGACTTCGGCACGGTGCCGATCTTGAGGCCGGTGGCCGGATTGTTGACGTCGACCGTCTGGCCGCTGTCGGCCTGCACCCACTCGCCGTTGATGAGATTGGCCTGGCGCATGAAATGGCTGGTTTTCTGAAGCATGGTCTAGCCTCCGTTCGGCGCGCTGACGGGCCGCTATCTGGATTTCCTTGACGGGCGTGCGCACTGGCATCGATGCCGGCACGCCTGGAGCCACTGCTCTTTACCTAGGGCAAGCCCCGCAATCAATCGCAAGATGGCATATAGGGTTTGGGCCAGCACAAGGCGAGGCCGATTTGCGCTCCCGTTGTTGCTTGAGGGTGTGTGAGGAAACGACCGGACCGGCGGCTCCCGAGAACCGGAACGGAGCGTAACGTTTGGGTATATGAATACCGGAAGCACCAGGAAACCGCCCTTCGCAGGCATCAATATCGATCATACCTATCCAAACACGTGGACCACCACCGTCAGCCAAAAGGCCGTGGTGACGACCGCGCAGGCGGTGGCGATGGTCATCTGGTTCGATGCCAGCGCCTGGCCGGTGTTGAACTGCGTCGCAATCAGGTAGGAATTCACCCCGGATGGCAGCGCGGCGGCCACGACCGCGACTTTCGCCGACAGCGGCGGCAGGCCAAGCAGCCAGACCAGGCCGAGCGCGACGGCCGGCATCAGCATCAGCTTCAGCGCCGACAGCGCCAGCGCCGGCCGCACATTGCCGGAGATGCCGAAACGGCACAGGCCCAGCCCCATGGCAAACAGCGCAACCGGTCCGGCGATGTTGGCCAGCGCGTCGACCAGCCGGACCGCCAGCGCCGGCAATGGCAGGCCGGTGATACGCCACACCCATCCGGCCAGGATGCCGATGATCAGCGGATTGGAGAGCAACTTTCGAAAGAAGCGCCGGATGATGCGCAGCGGATGCACATGCTCGTCACCGCGGCCAAAGATCTCAAACAGGATGATCGATGCCATGATCATCGTCGGCAGATGCACGGAAATCAGCAGCGACAGCACTTCGAATCCACTTGGCCCGAATGTGCCGAGGAAGAACGGGATGCCGAGCAGGACGAGGTTGGAAAAAGCCGACGACACGCCGCCGACGACCCCGGCACGCGAGTCGCGCCCGAACACCCGGGTGATGACCAGGTGGCCTGCTGCCCACGTCACTGCGGCAGCCGTAAAATAGGCTCCCCAGAACAACCAGGGCGCGGTGCCATGGAAATCGGCGTTGACCATGGTGCGGAACAGAAGGAGCGGCATCGCCACCCCGACGGCGAATTCGGCGATGGCCCCACCCGCCTCGGCCTTCAGATAGCCGGTGAGCCCGGCCAGATAGCCGAGCGCGACAAGGCCGAAGACAAAAAGGACGGTTTCGATGAGCGGGGACATTTTTCCCCTGATAGGCGAGCCGGGATTTGAGCGCAACCGCCCCGCCTTGCAAAGCGGTCGGTTCTCGCAAACAGCCGGGATAGGTGATGCCTTGTTTTTCAGCCGGCTTTGCCGTCCCTATATGCGGTCACCGGAACCCACCTCCGGTGACCGGAAAAGGACGCCTGATGCTTCGATCTGTGCTGGCTCTATTGCTGCTCGTCATTCCCGCCGCGGCCCACGCGACCGAAGCCGGCTGGGCGCTGTTGCGCGACGGCGGACATGTCGTGCTCCTTCGCCATGCCATGGTCACCGGCACCACCGATCCGGCGAATTTCGACATCGAGAAATGCGCCACCCAGGTCAATCTCTCGGTGCGCGGCAAGCAGCAGGCACGCAAGATCGGCGCGCTTTTCGACGCCCGCGCGGCGCCGGTCGAGCGCGTGCTGTCCAGCCGCTATTGCCGCGCCCTCGACACGGCTCGCACCGCTTTCAGAGAAGAGCCCGAACCCTTCGCCCCGCTTGACCTGCTGAAGACCGACGCCAGCGAGAAAGCCGCCCAGCTCGAGGCGATCATGAACGAGATCAGCGCCTATTCCGGCTCCGACAATGTGGTCATGGTCACCCATCTGGAGAACATCATGGCGCTCACCGGCATCTCGCCGCGCGAAGGCGAAGCCGTGATCGTCGAGCCGCAAGGCGACGGCCTGCGCGTGCTCGGCCGCGTCACTTTTTGATCTGCGCTGGAGCCAGTTGAAGCGTTCGCCAGTGGTGAAATCTAACGCTTGGGTCCCTAAACGGAATACCGCCTACGCCTCGTCCGCGATCCATTCGAGCGAGGCGCCATGCGGGTCGGTCCAAGCGACAGGGGAGCCGTTCACAGATAGGAGGAAGCGGCCTGGCGGCCAGCTTTTTTCGGCGCGTGTGGCGATGGACGGGAATACGCGAGGGAACTCGTTCGATACCCAATACGGAGAAAGACGCATCACCTGTTCTGCGAAGGCCTCTCTGTCTGCCGGATCGGAGACATAGTCGAGGACGGCTGTGTGAAAGACAACGAGGGTAGCGTCCTTTGGCGCTTCGCTGCAGAGCCGCACGAGGTCGCTCCCGCGCAGGTCGCCCTTCACCACCCGAGGCTTGACTGTGGCAGCGATCATTAGGGCCGCCCGCAGATTGGCAAGCCGCACCGTCTGCTCCGGCCAGACCAGCGTCTCAAGCCATGCGACTTGCGAGGGGTTTGAAACATCGATCGGGCTCAGGTCCAATCCCGCGCGCCAGACGACATGCGGCGGGGCCATCGGCAATGGCGTTGTCTCGCTGGCTGAGCATCGGAAGACAGGCGGTTCCGAGGCCGTGACGGGTGTGCGGAGCACCGTGCGTCCGTAGTCGTAGCTGTAGAGGTCGGGCATTAGGCAGAGCCCTGCGGAAGTCCCGACCTCCAGGAGGGCCAGCGGCTGCGGCAGGCGCGCCAGGACGGGCAGCAGTGTGGCGCACCTTCCCGGCTCGTTGGTTTGCGTCGAGCGCTCGAGCATGAGCGAGCGGACAAGCTCGGGGTGCACCAGAAGCGCCTGGCGAAACTCGGTCCACCCTGTCGGTGTGCCGAACAGGTGACGCACCACGGCAAGCAGAAGATTCGGTTGCCGCTTCACGTCCGGGAGGGTCGACAGGAAGCCGAGTGTCTCGCGGTCCCCTGCGACAGCACGAGCCAACTCCTCATAGAGCGGTGAGCGACTGCGAGCTTCCGTGTCGGCGAAGCGAAGATACCGGGTTGAGATCTCTGCCAAGCCCTCCTCGCCCATGTCCGCTGATCCCCGATCCCGACGTCTCGTCGCAGTACACGATCCACGGATCAGATTGGAGCCAGGCGCGGGTCCCGTCGTCAAGATGGCGGGTGTTACGCTTTTGCGGCAGCCCAATGCCTCGTCACTTCCGGCTGCCCCTCGAAAGAGGCCTCGAAGGTTGGCGCGGCCAGTATGGCCTGCATGTGCAATGTCGCGCTTCCGGTATTGCGAAAGCCATGCCAGCGGCCGGCCGGCACGATGACTGATTGTCCCGTCGATACTGTTTCTCGTTCATCATCCAACCACAGCTCGGCTTGGCCTTCCAGCACGGTCAAGACTTCCTCGACGGGATGGGTGTGAGTACGTGTGCCACTTCCTGGTGCGACCCACTGTTCGAATATGCACAGCGTGGCTGCCTCGGTGACCGCAGAAACGCGCATTCTGGTCGACACGCCGGGACGCCACTCTTCTGTCGGCTGAAGGTTATGATCGATAATCTGCATGATCCCCTCTGTTGGCCGAGTAGCACGCCGCGTCAGCATGAAGCCGGCAACCGTGGTTCATCAAGTTAGTAGAGCCGGTCGCGATTACCCGTGTCGATGATCGTTTGCATCTCCTCAACCGTCTCCGCGAGTTTGCCGTGGGCGACCAACATCTCCGCAAACGAGGGAAGGTTGCTGGTATCAGGCCACGCATCCGGCTGCCACAAGCCCGAGCGGACCATGCACTTCGGGCAATGAGAAAGTACGTGCGAGATCTCGATGACGAGTATGTGCTCAGGGAGCTTACGGTTGACAGCCATGGCCTCACGCAGCTCCGCATCGCGGACGATGAGCGCCTTGCCGGCCACGCGAAGGCTGTAGGTCACACCGGGGATTACGAAAATCAGGCCGACATTCGGGTTGCTCAGGACGTTACGGAAAGTATCGAGTCGACGATTGCCGGGGCGGTCTGGAATGGCGAGAGTTCTCTCGTCCAGCACCTTGACGAAGCCGGCGGGATCACCCTTTGGCGAGACGTCGAGCAAGCCATCGGCGCCGGCGGACGCTACGAACACAAAAGGCGCATGAGCAATGAAGCGGCGAGCATGTTCGTCAATTACTCGAACGACCTTGGCAACTGCTCGGTCTGTGGAGACCCCCAAAACCGCTCGCAATTGCTCTTCGCTCGTGATGACATCGCGGAAACGGCGCCGAGGACTGCTCTCGTCGTCTTGCATGATGCCGGCCCCTTCTCCTCGTGCCTACGCAGTATGACGCAAAGAATCGCGCGTGCGCAACTCCATTGACGAGCCATTCCCTGCCGGCGTCGCGTTCTGGCATTGAGCCGTTCAGCCGTGCGACTGAAAGTCGGCTCACCACCCCAGCCAGTCGTTCGATGCTCATCTCCGGCGTTCTGCGGCTCAGGTATTTGAACCACGGGACGCGCCATTTGCTGACATCTGTGGCGCTTCTCAAAAGCTGCCCTTCGCGCAAGAGCTCAGGTCGACCCTTCTATGCGCTTCCCATTGAGATGACCTTCGGCAAGTCTGACGCAATGAGATGTTCCCAATAGGGAACAGGATATCCCTGAACTTCTGTGTTCATTTGAAATTCAATCAGCTACGTTCTAGCCGACCATCAACCCCCCGTCCGAAAGCAGGCCGCATGGCGTGTATCTGGCTAATTACCACCGGAGGTACCATAGCTTCGCGGCATGTTGATGCTGAAGATCATGTCGTATCGACCATCGACGGCGAAAAACTTCGGGGCACGATTCAAGACATTCCTCCCGGCGTCGACATTAGAGTTGACGACTTCATGAATATCGTCAGTTGCGCAATGACGCTGCCAATGGCGTTTGGTCTGGCTCAGCGGATCAACTTGCATCTTGTTGAAGACGATTGCATCGGCGTGGTGGTCACCCACGGTACCGATACGATGGAGGAAAGCGCCTACCTCGCGGATTTGCTTCTAGCGAATGAAAAGCCAGTGGTGTTCACTGGCGCACAGCGCAGCGCAGATGATTCAGCCAGCGACGGACCGCGCAATGTCACCGACGCCGTCCGGCTTGCGGCATCACCGTTGGCGAGGGCTCTCGGCACGGTTGTGCTCCTGGAACAACACTTCCACGCCGCGCGTGACGTCACAAAGGCTCATACGTCCCGGGTCGACGCATTTGTTTCGCGAAACCACGGCAAGCTCGGCGAAATCGACGGCGGCGCTGTAAGCGTGTCGCGCCGACCTATCCTTCGGAAAACTTTTGCGGCGAGCGCGATCGAACCGAGGGTGGATCTCATACGCATGGTGCTTGGCTCCGATGACCGCATGATCCGCCATGCGGTGGCAAGCGGCTCGCGGGCGATCGTGCTCGAAGGCTTCGGCAGGGGAAACGCGACCCCCGCCGTCGCAGCGGCCGTTGCAGATATCATCGCCGACGGCGTTCCGGTATTCGTGGCGTCGCGATGTGGCGAAGGTCGCGTCTCGCCGATTTATGGCAATGGCGGTGGCAAGGATCTGGAGAAAGCCGGGGCAGTCTTTGCCGGCGATCTCACCGGACCCAAGCTGCGGATCCTGGTTTCCGTGTTGTTGGGGATGGGAATGACCCTGGAGGAAATGCGCCCCGAGCTTGCTGCAATAGGTGGGTGAATGTGCTTCCTGCCAGAGGCTCTTCCTTATCGTCGGACCCGAAAGGAAACACGCTATGCAGCTCGTAAACAGTCCGTTGGCAGTTGTCAGATCGGTGCGATCGTCGATCGCCGGGCTTAGGCTTCTTGACATCGGCTGCGGTACCGGCGGCTTTGCAGGGCAGCTTGTTGCCGAGGGCGCTGACCTGAGCGGCATCGATCCGGCGGCAGATGCCATTAGGGAAGCGGCGGCGGCGGTTCCGCAGGCGAGCTTCGTTGAAGGTGGGGTGGAGGCATTGCCTTTTGACGACGCAGGTTTCGATATTGCCGTTATGGTGGCGCGGCGCTGTTCCGGGAGACGAAGCGAAGGGTAAAGTTCCACCCTTAGCGGCAGGTAGTTTAAGGTACCTGGCGTTAGATTTTTCACACTCGCAGCCACGCTTCGATATCGAGTTTCCATCCCTCGATCATCTGCGCGAACGCGTCCTCCGTCAGTTCGGACAGATACGATCTTCCCGCCGTACTCAAGGCAGTGAACGTGTAGGCAATCGACGCCTCCGTGCCTCCGTCAGCGGTCGGGCGGCAGGCCACCTCGACAAATCCGAAACGCGAATCCGGCGTCACCCGGACATAGCGGATGCGATGCGCCACGGGGTCCCAGTCCGTGCAGGCCCAGAGCGTGGTCTCATCACCGTGAGCGGTCCTGAAGACCATGCCCTGGCGCGTCTCCCCGTCTTGTGGATGCAGAAACTCCGGATCCCAGCCGTCCACCCACAGGGTCTCCCCAGTCGGCGTGAACAGCGGAAAGACTCGGTCGATCGGCCCCGAAAGCACGATGCTGTGGCTGCGCTCAAGATGGTTGGTCATCCCCCTCCCTGGCGATTTCCACCAGACGGTGGCTGTCCGCTGCGCCAAGCTCCATTCCGTAAATGCGCTTCAATTGGCCGATTGTTTCCAGGGTCGCCGCGGAAAACGGCGTCTCGCCTTCAAAGGCATGCAGCACGATGCCCTCGATGAGCTCACCCAGGCTCATGTCGCGATGCTCGGCCAAGGCCTTGAGCACCTTCACCAATCGTTTTTCCAGGCGAACCCCGGTCTGCACGCGTTCGATGGTGGTCATAGGATTTCCGTACCACGGTACACTGGTACATGCAATGACCAGAGATGGGATGGTTGCGGCATATCGCCGGGAGGGTCGCCAACGGCTCTTCTTGCGTTTACGGAGTGGGTATCCCATCTGCGCCCGGCGTTCAGGCCTTTTCCTGCCCGGAAAAACCGACTAGACAGCGCGCAAACACCAGCGGACAGATTCCGCCCGCAACCGAAGGAAAAGCCCTTGTCCACCACGTTCGACAAAGTCGCCAAGATCATCGCCGACACCAGTGAGATCGATATCGACACGATCACCCCTGAAAGCCACACCATCGACGATCTCGGCATCGACAGCCTCGACTTCCTCGACATCGTCTTTGCCATCGACAAGGAATTCGGCATCAAGGTGCCGCTGGAAAAGTGGACGCAGGAGGTCAATGACGGCAAGGCCTCGACCGACGATTACTTCGTCATGAAGAACCTGTGCGCCAAGATCGACGCCCTGGTTATGGCAAAGAACGCCTGAAATGGCTTGTCTTCTAGCCTGACCCACAACAGCCGCCCCATGAACCCTCGCCCATGAGCTCCCACGACGTCGTCATATCAGGCATCGGCCTTGTCTCTTCGCTGGGAGAGGGTCCGGATGCGCATTGGCGCAAGCTCGTCCAGCCCGGCCTGGAGCCGGTGCTCGAAGCCGCCCGCTTCTCGCCCTACACCGTCCACCCGCTGCCGGAGATCGACTGGAACCTGCAGATCGCCAAGCGCGGCGACCAGCGGCAGATGGAAACCTGGCAGCGGCTCGGCACCTATGCCGCCGGCATGGCGCTGGACGACGCCGGCATCAAGGGCAATGACGATCTCTGCACGACGATGGACATGGTGGTGGCTGCCGGCGGCGGCGAGCGCGACGAGGCGGTCGACGCCGACATTCTCGCCGCTTCGGAAAGCCGTAACGACCGCGACGTGCTGCTCAACGAGAAACTGACCACCGAATTGCGGCCGACGCTGTTTCTGGCGCAGCTTTCCAACCTGCTCGCCGGCAACATCTCGATCGTCCACAAGGTGACCGGCTCGTCGCGCACCTTCATGGGCGAGGAAGGTGCCGGCGTCGCCGCCGTCGAGACAGCCGCCGCGCGCATCCGCTCCGGCCAATCGACGCATATCCTGGTCGGCGGAGCGTTCCAGACCGAACATTCCGACATGCTGCTTGGCTATGAGCTGGCCGGCTACCTGCATCGCGGCCCCTGGAGGCCGGTCTGGCAGAGACAGGGCCTGGACGGCGGCGGCGTGGTGACTGGATCGGGCGGTGCGTTTCTCGTCCTGGAACAGCGCGAGCACGCGATCAGCCGCGGGCGAAAGATCTATGCCGAACTCGGCCCGGTCGTATCCGGACGCGCCATACGCCGGCAGGGCGAGCTCGATGCCGAGATTGCCGCGCTGCTCAGCCAGGCGGCATTGCCGAACGGCGAGCTGCTGACGATTTCAGGCGCTTCGGGTGCCCATGCCGCTACCGCTGCCGAGAAATCGGCGCTCGACGCCAATCCGGCGATTGCGGCACGCGGTTTTTCGACGCTGACCGGCCACATGAAGGAAGCGCAGTTTCCCTTCGCCGTGGCGCTGGCTGCATTGGCTGTCGAACGCAAGGCCGCCTACCCGGCTTTTGACGCCGCCACCGAGAAGCCGTTCAACGGCATTCCCAGGACCGTGCTTGCAACGGCGATCGGCTATCACCAATTCGAGGGCATGGCGTTGGTCAACGCCGCCTAGAGGGTTTCGGGACAAAAACATGGCCAATCTGAACGACCACATGGGCAGGCCGATCGTTGCCGTCACCGGCATCGGCGTGGTGACGTCGCTGGGCGTTGGCAAAGCCGACAATTGGGCAGCGCTCACCGCGGGCACGTCCGGCATCCATCCGATAACCCGCTTTCCGGTCGACCATCTGAACACCCGCATCTCCGGCACGGTCGATTTCCTGCCGTCGAGCTCCAAGGGCGCTTCCCTTCTTACCTACGACCTCGCCGAGATAGCCGCGCAGGAAGCCGTGGCCGAAGCCGGCCTCGATTCGGGCGATTTCGGCGGGCCGCTTTTCCTCGCCTCGCCGCCGGTCGAGCTCGACTGGAGCGAGCGCTTTTCGCTGTACAATTCCGACAAGCACGACGTCGGCGCCGAACGGCTGCTTCGCGTGGCGCGCGGCTTGAAGGGGCTCGATGTTTTCGAGACCACCCAATTCGGTTCGATCGCCGACCGGCTCGCCGACCGTTTTGGCACGCGCGGCCTGCCGATCACGCTGTCGACAGCCTGCGCCTCTGGCGCCACCTCGATCCAGCTCGGCGTCGAGGCGATCCGCCGCGGCGAATGCGACCGGGCACTGTCGATCGGCGCCGACGGCTCGGCGACCGCCGAGGCGCTGATCCGTTTCTCGCTGCTTTCCGCACTCTCCACCCACAACGACATCCCCGAAAAGGCGTCAAAACCGTTTTCCAGGGATCGCGACGGTTTTGTCCTCGCCGAGGGTTCTGGCGCGCTGGTATTGGAATCGCTGGAGGCGGCACTCGCCCGTGGTGCAAACATCCTCGGCATCCTGCGCGGCTGCGGCGAGAAGGCCGACGATTTCCACCGCACCCGCTCGAAGCCGGACGGCTCGCCGGCGATCGCGGCGGTTCGCGCCGCGCTCGCCGATGCCGGCTTGGGCGAGGACGAGATCGATTATGTCAATGCCCATGGCACCTCGACGCCGGAAAACGACAAGATGGAGCATTTGTCGCTGTCGACCGTGTTCGGCGAGCGGATCGGCTCGATGCCGATCTCGTCGAACAAGTCGATGATCGGCCACACGCTGTCGGCCGCCGGCGCGGTCGAGGCGGCGTTTTCGCTGATGACCATGCGCGAAAGCGTTATCCCGCCGACCATCAATTACGACAATCCCGATCCGGCGATCGTGCTCGACGTGGTGCCGAACCAGAAGCGCAATGCCGAGGTCGGCACGGTGCTGTCGAACTCCTTCGGCTTCGGCGGCCAGAACACCTGCCTTGTCATGGCGCGGGAACCAGTCTAAGCGACCGTTCTTCGCCAACAGAACCGACAGGCCCAATGCGCGCTTTGCAACTTATCGAGGACCGCCGCCTTGAAACGGTGGACCTGCCGCTTCCGCCGCAGCCTGCGCTGGGCGAAGTGACGCTGCGCATCAAGGCCGTGGCGCTCAATCATATCGACGTCTGGGGCTGGCGCGGCATGGCCTTCGCCAAGCGCAAGCTGCCGCTGGTCGTCGGCGCCGAAGCCTCGGGCGAGGTCGAGGCGGTCGGCCCCGGCGTCTCCAGCCTTGTGCCGGGGCAGCTTGTATCGATCTACGGCGCGCGCACCTGCGGGCTTTGCCGCACCTGCCGCGAAGGCCGCGACAATCTCTGCGAGCATGTTTCGGGCGTACACGGCTTCCATCTCGACGGCTTTGCGCAAGAGAAGATAAACCTGCCGGCGCGCCTGCTGGTCCCTGCCCCGCCTGGCGTGACCGACGTCGGCGCCGCGGTCGCGCCCGTCACCTTCGGCACGGTCGAGCACATGCTGTTCGACAATGCCAGGCTGCAGCCCGGCGAAACCATCTTGATCCATGCCGGCGGCTCGGGCATCGGCTCCGCCGCGATCCAGCTGGCGAAGAAGATGGGCTGCACCGTGATCACCACGGTTGGCTCGAACGACAAGATCGACAAGGCGAAGGCGCTTGGCGCCGATCACGTCATCAACTATCGCGACGATCGTTTCGAAGGCGTCGTGCGCAAGCTGACGAAGAAGAAGGGCGTCGATGTCGTCTTCGAGCATGTCGGCGCCGACACCTTTGCCGCCTCGATGCTGTGCCTGAAACGCGGCGGCCGCCTGGTGACCTGCGGCTCGACCTCGGGCGTGTCGACGCAGATCAACCTGATGCAATTGTTCCAGCAGCAGCTGAAGCTGCTCGGCTCGTTCGGCTGTCGCATGCAAAACATGGCCGACGCCATGCAGAAAATGGCGGCGGGGCTGGTTTCTCCGGTTATCGACACCGAAGTCGGCTTCGACGGCATCGAGACCGCACTGAAGCGCATGGAAGGCCGCGACGTGTTCGGCAAGATCATCCTGCGCGTCGGCTAGACCATGATGCTGCTGTCTGAAAACATCATGGTCTAGGAATGGTCGGCAACGCCTTCAAGAAGCTCCGCCGGGACCTGGCGTTCCGCCACGGCAGGCGGCTGCGCCAGTTCAACTACTGGCTGCTGGCGCGCCTCGCGATGACGATGATTTGGCTGCTGCGTCTGCTGCCGGTCGACAGCGCGCTCAATTTCGCCGACCGCGCCGCCCGCCGTATTGGCCCTTGGGTGGGGCGCCATAACGTCGCCATTTCCAATCTGCGCAAGGCTTATCCGGAAAAGAGCGACAAGGAGATCCAGGCCATCGCCTCCGACATGTGGGGCAACATGGCTCGCCTTGCCGCGGAATACGTCTTTCTCGATGCCCTGTTCGACTACGATCCCGCCGCGACAAAACCGGGCCGCATCGAGGTCAAGGGGGTCGAGCACTTCGTGCAAATCGCCGGCGAGCAAAAACCGCATATCATCTTCACCGGACATCTCGGCAATTTCGAGCTGCTTCCGGTGGCGGCAGCCACGTTCGGCATGAACATCACGGCGCTGTTTCGTCCGCCCAACAACCCCTACCTTGCCGACTACATCCTCTCGACGCGCCGCTCGACCATGGGCTCGCTGCTGCCCTCCGCGACCGGCGCTTCATTCGCGCTGGCGGCCATCCTGGAGAAAGGCGGCAATATCGGCGTGCTCGTCGACCAGAAATTCTCGAGCGGGCTCGAAACGACTTTTTTCGGCCGCCCATGCGAGAGCAACCGGGTCCTGGGCACCCTGGCGCGGCACTATGACTGCGATGTCTATCCGGCGCGCTGCGTGCGCCTGCCGGGCAACCGCTTCCGGCTCGAGATCGAGGACAAACTGATCTTGCCGCGCACCGCCGGCGGCAGTGTCGACGTCCATGGCACCACCCAGCTGCTCAACGACGTGGTCGAGCGCTGGGTGCGCGAGGATCCCGGCCAGTGGATGTGGTTCCACAAAAGATGGGAAATCAGCGGCCCGCGCGGGCAGCACAAGCGGGCGAGGAACCGCGGCGAAGCCGCCTGAGCGGCAGGAGAGGCAGCGCCAGCGTGAAGCGATTGCCCTGCAACTGTAGAAATGTTGATCCACGCCCGCCCGCTGAGGCGGGTTTGGCCGGATCACCACACCACCGCCGCATTGTAGCTCGCATTGATCAACCGGGCCAACAGGTTGCTCAGAACTTGCGCTCGCGCGTGGATTGCGCCATATCTGGACCATGGCAAAGCATGCAACTACCGTTCGGCGATCGGCTTCATCGGGCCAGTTCGTCACTACGAAGGACGTCCATTCGGTTGGACGGACCAGTGACGGGGTTGTGATCCTCAAGCCTGCCACCAAGCCGACGCATTTTACACAAAGTGAGATACGCGGCACGGTTAGAGAAGTGAAGGGGAGCGCCGGCCGCTTATCTAACAGTAAGAAGCATTAATGGCGGCGCATCCGCGCAATGTGTTCATCAACTGTGCCTTCGACGCCGAATTCGAACCCCTATTCCACGCGATAGTTTTTACTGTGATCCGCTCAGGATTCCGTGCGCGCTGCGCGACCGAATCAGACGACGCGGGAGAGAACCGCTTCTCGAAGATCCAGCAAATCGTGGAAGAATGCCGCTACGGCATCCATGATATCTCGCGAACTGAGGCCAGCGGCAATCCTCCGCTGCCTCGTTTCAATATGCCGCTCGAACTTGGACTTTTCCTCGGTGCGAGACGCTTTGGCGACGCCGATCAAAAAAAGAAAAAGGCCCTAATCCTTGACCGCGAGCAGTATCGATTTCAGCGGTTTGTTTCCGATCTCGCCGGCCAAGATATTCACTCGCATGATGGCGACGTTTCGACCGCGGTGCGTGAAGTGGCAACTTGGCTGCGCACGCAATCGAGGTCGACTACTGTACCTGGCGGGATGAAGATCGCCGACGAGTTCGCCGAATTCCAAGGCGCCCTACCCGCAATCTTGGGGCAACAGGGACTTGCAAGAGCCGAGATGACATTCGGTGACTACACCGCTATTGCCGTGGCGTACATCAAGGAAAACGCCTGAATTTCAGTGTCGGTATACCCAGTCGGCAGGGGCGATCACTATTACAAGAGCTTCGATCGCGCCAAAATGACTTCTTGGAAGCCGACGAGCCAGCGCCGCGCGAGGATTGGCATTATCCGGCAATCCGATTTGCAAACGGGCAGGTGATCGCCTTCCCATTCCTTCCCATTGCGACAAACCTAGATGTCAGAGCCAACCGAAGGGGCGCCATAGCGAAGCCCATCCACCAGCAAGCCAACCATCCGTCGTGCCTGGTCGGGGCCTCCGCCATAGCGGTCTGGTGAGCAGAGCCTGGCAATCGCGAACAATAGTTCTTTCGCATCAACGTCCGAGCGAACGTCGCCCGCTTCGGTCGCGGCATCCAGCAAGCTCTGCAGCGCGGGCCGAAGTTTCTCAAGAAAATACAGCGGCAAGGACTCATATGCCGGATCGCCGGAGGAGAAGGCCGCGGCGAGTCCACGCTTGGCAGCGATAAAGTCCACGTAACGCTGCATCCATCGGGCGAGCGCTTCGCCGGGTTCATATTCGGCGGCAATGGCAGATGCAGCATTTGCGCAGGCATCCACTTCGTTACGGAAGACCGCCACGATCAGGTCCGAACGCTGCGGAAAATGCCGATAGAGCGTACCCACGCCAACGCCGGCCTTATCGGCGATCTCTCGCACCGGAGCATCGACCCCCGAAGCCGCAAACACTGCCATTGCTGCTTCGAGCAGCGCCTTGGAGTTGCGTTGCGCGTCCGCACGCACGCGCCGATCCGTCGAGTTTACGGGCTCCAAGCCACCACCCCGCTCCTCCGATTTGTCGTCCATGATTTTTCCACTTGATAAACGGAACGATGTTCCGTATAAAACGGAATGCAGTTCCGATTGGGAAAATTAGCACAGCATGGCGCCGTTGCCTACACGTCAATGCAAAAAGAGGAGATCACCATGCGGGTCAAACCTATTGCCCTGGTCACTGCGGCCAACAAGGGAATCGGACTCCAAATCGCCAGGGATCTGGCGACGCACGGCCTCACCGTGCTGGTAGGGTCGCGCAAGCTCGAGCATGCGGAGACGGCTGCAAACAGCATCGGCGCGGATGCCCGCGCCGTCCAACTCGATGTCACGAAACGGGCCTCGATTGCCGCCGCGGCAAAGCGCATCCGTAACGAGTTCGGTCGCCTCGACGTCCTGGTGAACAATGCAGGCACTTCCGATGCGGGAAAGCAGGGCATCTCGCATGCGGCGTCCCTCGACGAGGGACGCGCAGTGTTCGAGACCAACGTGTTCGGCGTCGTCGCCGTTACGCAGGCGATGTTGCGGCTGCTTGGTGAAGCGCCGGCGGCACGCATCGCCAGCGTCGACCCGTCCAGTCGACAGCGCGCATTGTTCGGCCCTGTTTACAGCCCCTCGGAGACTGCCCTCGATGCGCCGACGCTCGCCTTCGCCATCGAATTTGAGGACGCTGGCGCCGACGCTGCCTGCCCCGGCTTCACTTCGACGAACCTCAACAAATTCGAGGGCACGGCCGAACGGGCCGCGTGAGCCCTTCGCCTTGCGCTCCTCGACGCGAACGGTCCGAGGACGGGCCGTTCCCGTGGTGATCTCGTCCCGATCGCGTGGAGTTTGACCCGGCAGCGCGCTGACCGCCATTCAAGGGCCAAGGCGCCGGGAGAGTGGCGGCGCACCCTGGCTCCGGTGCCGATCGAGCCCGCGTGATCTGCGATCTTGGGGCGGGTCGAAAGGGTCTATCGAGATTGATACCGGAAAGCCGCGACAAAGGCTGCAAACGCCGGCGATTGATTGCGTCGGCTGGGATAGTAAAGATGATAGCCTTGAAAGGTCGGGCACCAGTCGGCAAGGACTTCCTCGAGCCGACCACCCTCAACATGGGGTTGAACAAGAGCCTTCGGCGCATAGGCCAAACCGATGCCGTCGAGGGCCGCGTCAAGTGCCGGCGCGATATTGTTCAGGGTCAGCTGGCCGTCCACACGGACGCTGAACTCGCGTCCGTTCTTCCTGAATTCCCAGGCATATAGCGCGCCTGAGCTGGGAAGCCGCAGATTGATGCAGTTGTGGTCGGTCAAGTCCTGAGGGCTTTTCGGCGCACCCCGACGAGCGAAATAATCGGGTGAGCCGACGACGGCATAACCGACATCGGGACCAATGCGAACGGCCACCATATCGCGGGCGATTGCCTCGCCAAGTCGAACACCGGCATCGAACTGACGCTCGACGATGTTGGTGAAGCCGTTGTCGACAATGAGCTCCACGTTGATGTCCGGGTAGTCTCGCAGGAACGCTGGCAGCCTGGGGCGAAAGACCAGATTGACGGCATCATCGGGGCACACGATACGGATCTGGCCCGAGGGCTGGCCGCGCAGGGCGATGATCGCGCTGATCCCGGCGGCAATGCTTTCGAAATGCGGCTCGATGCTTTCGACGAGGCGTTCTCCGGTCGCCGTGGGCGCCACATCGCGGGTCGTGCGAGAGAGCAGACGGACGCCAAGCCGTTCCTCCATTGCCCTGATCGTATGGCTGAGGGCCGATCGGGTAACACCCAATTTGGCCGCCGCTCGCGTAAAACTGCGCTGCCGAGCGACCTCAAGGAACGCTCGCATCTCACTGAACTCGTCACGCGGCATTGGTGAGCTCCGTTCACTACGACATGCAGATTATAGCTGCTAGTCTGACAAGACCAGCCCGGCTACCTAATCTGTCGACGGACAGGAGCGCACGAATGGCTATCGAACTGACACTGGATGACACGCTGGCGGCTGAAGGGGCGGTAACGCCATGGGCCGCCGTCACCTGCCTCTCGCTTTTGACCTTTCTCCTGGTCGGCCTGGAGTTCATGCCGGTGAGCCTGTTGACTCCGATTGCGCAGGACCTGGCCATTTCGGAAGGCCAGGCCGGACAGGCGATCGCCGTGTCGGGGCTCTTTGCCGTGATCACCAGCCTGTTCGGCAACGCACTCCTGGCCAGGTTCGACCGGAGAACGGTCGTCCTGCCCTACACGGCAGTGCTGGTCGCATCGAGTTTGGCTGTTGCCCTCGCTCCCAACTTCCTGGTGTTTCTGGCCGGACGGGCCCTGGTCGGGATCGCGATCGGCGGCTTCTGGTCGCTCTCCACGGCCATTTTGGCGCGCCTGGCCTCAGGCTCCGACCTGCCCAAGGCGATCGCCCTGCTGCAGGGCGGAACTGCATTGGCGATCGTCATCGCCGCACCGCTCGGCAGCTTCCTCGGCGAATTGATCGGGTGGCGGGGCACCTTCCTCGTCACAGTCCCGGTCGGCATCGCGGCGCTCGTCTGGCAACTGGCCATTCTGCCAAAGATGCCGCCGATGGAGGCCGTTTCGGTATCCAGCATGTTCCGTCTGCTGCGCAATCGGACATTCACCATCGGCATGGCCGCAACTGGACTCGCATTCATGGGAATGAATTCGCTGTCGATCTATCTGCGCCCATTCCTTGAAAGCGTCACCGGCCTCGACGTGAACGTCCTGTCGCTGGTGCTGCTGGGCCTCGGCCTAGGAGGTCTGGCGGGACTGTCCATCGCCGGCTTTGTTCTCCGGCGAAACCTCACTGCCGTGCTGATCGGGCTGCCGAGCGCGCTTGCGCTCCTCGCCCTGCTCCTGATCGCAGTGGGACCGGTGCTTTGGGCCACGGCTTCGCTTCTGGTTCTTTGGGGGCTGTTCAACACCCCGATTCCGGCGGCGTGGGGTACATGGATGGCTCAGATCATTCCCGACGATCTTGAAGCTGGAGGCGGGCTGCAGGTCGCATTGATCCAGTTCGCCATCGCCGGCGGCGCTTCCGCGGGCGGCATGCTGTTCGACACTGCCGGCTGGTGGAGCGCCTTCCTGCTCGCCGCCGCCCTGCTGGCGGGCTCAGCCCTGCTCGCCGCCGCCGCCAGCCCTCGCGCTGCTGCGGTGCAGAACCTTTGATCGCGAAGGGACAGCGCCCGGACAGCGCCCCCCTGTCCTGCCGGACAGAGGGGGGCGCGAAGGATCACTACAGAGCGCTTTTATTCTGAACCGCCGCATTCTTGGCTGGGCTGGGCATTGCTGCGCTGCCCGACTTCCTTACCGACGTGCCGATCGCGGAGGGTACATTGAGACAAGTGATGGCGGATTATCCCTCGCCAGAGGCGGGGATCTATGTGGTGAGGCCACCTGGCGGGATTGCGCCCAGAAAGGTGCGTGCGCTGATTGACATCCTCATCGAATGGTTCGGCGCCCGTTGAGCGCAATCATTGCGACCTTCGGGTGGTGATCGCGGCGCAACGGCGAGAAAGCGCAGCCAACACCGGTCCCTTCGCCATCTCGGGCCACAATCTCGATGGACTTAGAGTGGGTGGTTTTAGCCGCATTTCTGCGACGCCAGGAGAAAAGTGATCCTGATCGGTCAAAGCATTGCCTCATCGGCCGTAAGTGCATGCTCTCGCGTGCCGGAGACGATGATCTCCAGGACCTCATGCTCGTCGGTGTTTTTGATGTAGCGATCGCCGACGTTCTCGCCGCGCTTAAGCACCATCACGCGGTCGCCCACAGCGAAGATGTCAACGAGGCGGTGGGAGATGATGATCTGGGCAACGCCCTGCTTTTTCAGTTCCAGCATGGTTTCGAGCAGCCGCTCGGTCGCCATCACTGAGAGATTGGCGGTCGGCTCGTCGAGTATCACCACGCGCGGCTGAAAGGAGATAGCGCGGGCAATCGCCACCGATTGCTGGCGGCCGCCCGAAAGGCTCTCGACCTTTTGATAGACGGAGTTCACGTCGACCTTGAGCCGCTTCAGCACACTGTCGGCTTCCGCGTACATTTTCCGCCGATTGACGAAAAGGCCCCTGCGCGGCCAACGGCCAAGAAAGATATTCTGACCGACATCCATATTCCCGCAAAGAGCGAAATCCTGGTAGATCATCTCGATGCCGGCGTCGCGGCTTTCGTGCGGGCTCTTGAAGTGCACCGGCTGCCCGGCGACGAAGATCTCGCCGCCCGCGTCGCGCTGGTAGGCGCCGGTCAGGATCTTCATCAGCGTCGACTTGCCGGCCGAGTTGTCGCCGACGAGGCCCAGGATCTCGCCGGGATAGAGCACGAGGTCGACGTTGCGGAGCGCCTGCACCGCACCGAACGCTTTTTCGATGCCCCGCATTTCTATGATCGGTGCAGGCGTGGTCGGGTCACGCATGGGTCGTTTCCGCCGTCCTTGTGCGCCGCGCGAGGCGCGCTCGCAGGCGGCCGAAGATGTTGGCCTGGCGCACCCAGATGTCAATCAGCACCGCCACGATCAGGATGCCTCCGATGAAGACGTTGATCCAGTGCTGCGGCATGGTAAAGCCCTGGACATTGAGCTGCAGCAGCGCCCGGATCAGGGTGATCACCGCCGCCCCGGCGAGCGCCCCGATCACGGTGCCGTAGCCGCCGAAGATCGAACCGCCGCCGATGATCACCGAAGCGATGGCGTCGAGCTCGCGGAACTGGCCGGCCACCGGGTTGAAGCTGCGGAAGTAGGCGACGTTGATGATCCCGGCCATTGTCGCGCAGAGCGCCGCCAGCATGAGCGCGAGGAACCGCACCCGGTTGGTGTTGATCCCGGCATAAGCGGCGGCGCGAATGTTGCCGCCGGTCGCATAGACCTTCTGCCCGAACGGCATGTAGGCGAGCACGACGCCGGCAATGAGGGCGACCAACAGCATCCAGATGGTCTGGACGCTCACCACCTCGGCGATCGAGCGCAGCAGCCCGTCCGGCAGCGAGATGCGGTAGTGCAGCAGGATGTCATTCACCTTGCGGCCAAGCAGGTTGTAGCCCTCGGGCCAGCCGGTGAGCTGCTGCCCGGCGACGAACCAGGCGGCGAGGCCGCGGGCGATGTAGAACATGCCGAGCGTGGCGATGAAGGCCGGCAGCTTCAAGCCGACGGTGACGATCGCGTTGACGAGGCCGGCGCACATGCCCGCCAGCAGGCCCATCGCCACGGCGGTCACGGGGTCGGCGCCGAGGACCTTGAGGAAATAGGCGGCAGTGCTGCCAGCGAGGGCAAGCACCGCCCCGACGGAGAGGTCGATATCGCCGGCGGCGATGACGTAGGTGAGCCCGATGGTGATCAGCGCAAGCTCGGTGTAGTTGAGCAAGATAGCGAAGCTGTTGGACAGGTTCCACCAGTAGTCCGGCCGGAGCGCGAGGCCGGTCAGCCACAGGAGCGCGGTCAGGATGACGGCGAGCGCGTCGCGCCGGGCGAGGAACTTGCCGAACCCGGTGGCCGACAGCGCCATGTCGGTCGCCATCGCGCCCTTGGTCTGCACCCCCTCGATCGCAATGCCGCCGATCTCGTAGGCCGGTGGCGGCGGCCGGCCGCGGAGCCAGGCCCAGAGGCGCCCTGCCACCTGGCGGCGGATGAGATAGGGCTCGATGAGCACCGCGATGACGAGCAGCAGCCCGAGGAACACCGGCACCGCGCCGACCGGCAGCGAGAAAACGGCGTTGACCGTGATCTCCTCGTCGCCGATCTTGATGATGCGCGTGATCGGCCAGCCCTCGCGCAATACCTTGTCGAGCAGCACCACCAGCAGGGCGCCAAGGCAGGATCCGGCGACCCGGCCGCGGCCGCCGAGGATCGAGGCGCCGCCGATGATCACGGCCGCAATGACGGTCAGCTCACCGCTGACGCCGTAGAGCGGCGTCACGCCCTTGTCCTGGGCAGCTGACATCAGGCCGGCCAGCGCCGCGCAGAGCGAGGAGATCAGGAAGGCTCGGATGCGCACCCAGTTGGTCGGGATGCCGGCATAGGACGCCGCCTGCTCGTTGCCGCCGGTGGCGAAGGTCTCGTAGCCCCAGCGCGTCTTGGCGAGCACATATGCGCCGATCACGGCGACAACGACGAAGATCACGATCTGGTTGTTGAAGCCGAGGAGGTTGGTCTCGCCGAGGTGAAAAAAACCCGGATAGCCGGCCGCCTTGGCAGGGTAGTAGATCGCCTGGCCGTGAGTGAGCGCCAGCACGAAGCCGCGGCCGATGAAAAGTATCGTCAGCGTGGCGATGAACGCCGGCACCTTCAGGATCGTGACGAGCACGCCGTTGATCAGCCCGATAAGCGTGCCGAGCAGCAGGCAGAGGATCGCCGACGTGACGACGCCGAGGTCAAGGAAGTTCGGCGCGAACAGCCTGGCAAAGACGACGGCGACTAGGCCGTAAGTTGAACCGACCGAAAGATCGAGGTCCTTGTTGACGATGACGAAGGTCACTCCGACCGCGATGATGGCAACCCGCGAGGTGTCGCGGAGCAGCGAGTGAAACGCTCCTGTTGACCCGAAGAACGCGGGATTGACGAGAGCGCCGCCGAGATAGAGCAGCAAAAGCAAGGCAACGAGCCCCACCTCCCAGCCGCCGACAATCTGGGACGGCGCACGGCCGAGCGATGTGGTCGCGGTAAGCGCCATGGTCTCTTCTGGTCGATTTCCTGCTGCCGCATTGCGGGAGAGCCTGCGCTCTCCCGCAATGATTTCAGACGTTCCGAGTGGACTCAGTTCTCGAAGCGCTTGCCGACATCCTCGACGGTCTCCTTCGTCACCAGTTGGGCGCGTGTGTCGAGGTTGGCCGCCGCGATGCCGCGGTCGATCTCCAGATAGAGCTGCATGACCGGCCAGAAGCCCTGCAAGAAGGGCTGCTGCCCGAGCGCGCCGGTCAGATCGCCGCTCTTCATCGCGTCCTGCTGGGCCGGGCCGAGGTCGAAACCGTAGGCGCAGATCTTGCCGGTCATTCCGGTCTGAGCGACGGCCTTGGCAAGCGCCGGCGTGAACACGTTGTTGCCGGCGAACGCGCCTACGACATCGCCGCGCGATTCGAACAGCGTCACGATGCCGTTCACCGGGTCATTCGGATTGGTGTCTATACCGGTGTTCTCCGGACCCGCGTCGACCTTGAAGGCATCAAGCTTGCCGGCATCCTTCAAGCCCTTAACGATGGCGTTGAAAGCCGAAGTGACGCGGTTATTCACCTCGATGTTGCCCATTGCGGTCGACGACGGCAGGACGATCGAACCCTTCTCTATACCCTTGTCCGCGAGGCACTTGACAAGCGCCTCGCCGGCGATTGCGGCAGCGGAGGCGTCCTGGCCGGTGTGGCCGATGCCGCTGCGGTTGAGGATCGTGCCGTCAAAGGAATTGGTCGTAGCGACCGGTATGCCCTTCGCCTCGGCGGCCTTGACGATGTCGTTGTAGGCGCCGACCTGGGGCGTTGTCATGATCAGCCCGTCGATCGTCGGATCCTGCACGATCTGGTTCAGGATTTCGATCTCGCGGGCAGGGTCGTCAGTCGGCGATTCCGAGCCGAGCAGCAGGACCTTGGCGCCGATCAGGTTGCCGGCGACGGTCGCGCCGACGTAGACCGGATCGAAGAAGCCATTGCCGGCAGTGTGTGTCACGATAGCGAATGTGAGGTGACCATCGGCCGAATGGAAGTCCTTGGTACCGGGGGCCTCCTTTGCGGCTTCTTCGAAGCTGTAGCCGCCGACCGCCTTGTCGACGCCGCCCGATTGTGCGTAGGCGTTCGATACGCCGAGCGATAACGCCGCGGCACATGCCGCGAGCGAGAAAATACGTTTCATGATTATCCTCCCTTGCAACCAACGGTCGGAAGCCGTTCGGGCGCATTTATTCAGGATTCCGAATGCTCCCTCCCACCCCGTATATTCTGCCCAAAGTCTGCCCACGTAAATAGTGCTAGCGCGACGCGGTGTCAGACAGACGAGGAGACTTGGTGTATTGTGATCCCTACCTGGGCCGCATTTCAAAAGGGAGCGACACGGAGAGCACCAAAAAAAGTTTCACAAACGCGTAGGGAGGATACCGCGATGAATCTGCGACCAGACCCCACATTCTATCCGTCACCTCGGCTGGCTATGGAAGGGCCGCCGGAAACTCTGGCCTACACGTTGATGCTTAGCCCGGACTTCTCGCAACCCGACGGTTTGGCTGTGGTGAATGTCGATCCAAATTCGCCGGATTTCGGCAAGATCGTCCACACTGTGATCATGCCAAACAAGGGCGATGAGTTTCATCACTTCGGCTGGAATGCGTGTTCTTCGGCGCTATCACCACTGACTGGCCACGCCTTTTTGGAGCGTCGTTATCTGATCATTCCGGGCATTCGTTCGTCGCGCATCTACATAATTGATGTGAAGGGCGGGCCGACAGCCGCCAAGATTCACAAGATCATCGAACCCGCAGAAGTCTTTGCCAAGACGGGCTATTCCCGCCCGCATACGATCCACTGCGGACCCGAGGGCATCTATGTCTCGACCCTCGGCGGCGGTGGCAAGGACGGTACCGACGGTCCTCCGGGCATTTTCATCATGGATTGCCAGACCTTCGATGTCATTGGCCGCTATGAGATAGATCGTGGCGCCCAGGACAAGCACTACGATTTCTGGTGGAACCTGCCGCGCGACTACATGGTCAGTTCCGAATGGGCCCTGCCGCCGCAGTTCGAAAACGGCATCGTCCCTGAGGATCTACTGTCCAACAAGTACGGCCACCGCATGCATTTCTGGGATCTGCGTGCGCGTAAGAACATTCAGACCATCGATCTGGGCGCCAATCACCAAATGGCGCTCGAAATCCGCCCGGCACATGATCCAGTCCAGCAATACGGCTTCTGCGGCGTTGTGGTCGATACCACCAATCTCGAAGGCTCGATCTGGACTTGGTGGCGCGACGCAGATGGCAAGTTCCAGGCCAAGAAGACGGCGGTCATCCCGCCTCAACCGGCCAACGCCGACGATCTGCCGGATCTTCTGAAGGGTTTCTCGGCGGTGCCCCCGCTGGTCACCGACATCGACCTCAGCCTCGACGACAAGTATCTCTATGTGGCTTGTTGGGGTACGGGTGAAATGCATCAATACGATGTCAGCGACCCGATGAAGCCGGTTCTGGCGGGCAAGGTCGAACTGGGTGGGATCGTCAAGAAGACCAAGCACCCCTGTGGCAAGGTCTTCGGCTATGGGCCACAGATGGTCGAGATTAGCCGCGACGGCAAGCGTGTCTATTGGACCAATTCGCTCTACTCGACCTGGGACGATCAGTTCTATCCCGGTGAGCGCGGCGGGGCGATGGTGAAGGCCGATGTTGGCGCCAATGGTGGCCTGACGCTCGACACCAACTTCTTCGTCGAGTTCCCCAAAGGCTATCGAACGCACCAGATCCGGCTTGAAGGCGGCGACTGCTCTACCGACAGTTTCTGCTACCCATCGGCCTAGGTGTTGCCCGAACTCCTTTCGACCACAGCCGGCCTCTGGTTTGCTGTGGTCGCCAGCGGGATTTACCATGGCGCAAACCCGGGTATGGGCTGGCCGCTTGCTGTTTCGGCCGCCCTGATGGAACGGCGAGCCCATGCGCTGCCGGGCGCACTCCTGGCGCTGGCGTTCGGGCATCTTGTCGCCATGACGGTGGTCCTCTTGCCCTTCGCACTGATGACCATGCTGGTTGATTGGCAAACCGAGATCCGCGTTGGCGCAGGTCTAATTGTCGTCGCGCTCGGAGTCTGGCTGCTCTTCAACCGGCGGCATCCTAGATTTCTGGCGCGCGTGCCGCCGTCGCGACTGGCGCTCTGGTCCTTTCTCGTCGCCGTCGCGCATGGCGCCGGCCTGATGCTGGTGCCGATCTACCTCGGCCTGTGCGGCGGCGTTGAAACGGATGCCGGGCACCGTGCCGCGACCGCCCTCATTGCACGAACTGCAGCGCTCTCGATCGGCGTGGCAGCGGTCCACACCGGCGCGATGGTCACTGCGGGCGGCGCTTTGGCCTTCGGCGTCTATCGGTGGCTGGGATTAAAGTTTCTTTCGAAAAGCTGGTTTGATCTAGATGTGATCTGGGCGCTAAGCCTGGTTCTGGTCGGGGCGATCGGCGTGTTTTCCGCGCTCTAGTTGGTCACCACGATCCGCGTGTTGCGGAAGCCGGCTTGCCGCACCATCGAATAGAAGGCGGCGGCATTGGACGGGTGCAGTCGCACGCAGCCATGCGACGCTGGGCGCCCGAGAGATTTTACTGCGCCGGTGCCATGGATGGCATAGCCGCCGCGGTAGAACACCGAATGAGGCATCGGCGACATGTCGTATTTGCGCGAATACCACATCCGTGCCGTTCGTTGCGGCCGGTAGCTGCCGCGCGGCGTGATATAGCCTTTGCGCGCCGTGGATACGCGCCATCGGTAGACCGCCCGGCCGTATCTTACAGTCATCGTCTGCGATGACACGTCGATCCTTGCAACCAGCTTGGCTGCCCAGCCCTCGACCGAAGAACCGAACAGCATCGTTGCCAGTGCCGCTGCCATGAGAACGGTCTTTTTCATGCGATCAAACCCCTTTGATTGCCCTTGCCTGCCTGCCTTCACGCTATTCTTCATCCTTTAATCGCAAGTGAATGAGGTAACCACACACCTCTGACGAATTCACCAATCCAAAGCAGCGAATTTGAACGATTTCCCGCGATAGTTGCCGTGGCGACATCTAATCACATAACTAGGGCGCGACCCGCCAACAGGCTTGCCAAAACGCACCGTTGGCTGCTCAATTCGTCGAATGAACGAACTCCTGCTGAAAGCGGTCGATGATCGGGTCGACGACCTGGTCGCGCTGACCGCGGACCTGATCCGCTTTCCGACTATCAACCCACCCGGCGAGGCCTATCGGCCATGCGCCGAATACGTCGGAGCGCGGCTGAAAAAGCGCGGTTTCGAAGTCGAATTCATCCGCGCCGAAGGCACGCCCGGCGACACCGACCGCTACCCGCGCGTCAACGTCGTCGCCCGCTTCGATGGCCGCTCGCCCGGCGCCTGCGTGCATTTCAACTCGCATATCGACGTGGTCGAAGCCGGCGACGGCTGGAGCCTCGATCCCTTCGCCGGCATCGTCAGGGATGGCAAGGTCCATGGCCGCGGCGCCTGCGACATGAAGGGCGGCCTGGCCTCCTCGATCATCGCCGCCGAGGCCTTCATGGAGGTTTTCCCCGACTTCCCGGGCGCCATCGAGATTTCGGGCACGGTCGACGAGGAGTCCGGCGGCTTCGGCGGCGTCGCCCATCTGGCAAAGCTCGGCTATTTCTCCAGGCCGAAGGTCGACCACGTCATCATCCCCGAGCCGTTGAACAAGGATCGCATCTGCCTTGGCCATCGCGGCGTCTGGTGGGCGGAGATCGAGACCAAGGGCGAGATCGCGCACGGCTCGATGCCGTTCCTCGGCGACAATGCGGTGCGCCATATGGGCGCCCTGCTAAGGGCTTTCGAGGACGATCTGTTCCCGGCGCTCGACCGCAAGGTGACGCGCATGCCGGTCGTGCCCGACGGGGCCAAGCGCTCGACCATGAACATCAACTCGATCCATGGCGGCCAGACCGAGGATTTCCGGCCTGGCCTGCCCTCGCCCAATGTCCCCGATTCCTGCCGGCTGACCATCGACCGCCGCTTCCTGCTCGAAGAGGATCTTGGCACGGTCAAGCGCGAGGTGACCGATATCCTCGACCGGCTGAAGCGCGAGCGCAAGAAATTCGACTACGAGATCCGCGATCTCATGGAGGTGCTGCCGCTGATGACCGAGCGCGATGCGCCGGTGGTCAAGGCGGTGGCGCGGGGCATCATGGAGGTATTCGACCGCGAGCCCGACTACGTGATCTCGCCCGGCACCTACGACCAGAAGCACATTGCCCGCATCGGCCACATCTACGACTGCATCGCCTATGGCCCGGGCATTCTCGACCTCGCCCACAGGCCCGACGAATGGGTGGGGATATCAGACATGGTCGAATCGGCCAAGGTGATGGCGATCGGGCTCAACGTGCTGCTGAGGGGCGCGAGCGCTCGGTAGCCGGTGATGGGCGGAAAAACATTCCTGCCGGCGCCGCCGGAAAGCACGAAACGCAATTTACTCCTTGGTGAAATCACGCTTCTATCCACCGGGTTTCGAGCATGTTTTTGAGCATATCGGGAGTTGCACGATGAAATTGTGGAAAACCATTCTCACCGCTGCGGCCCTGGTGCTGTCTGCCGGAACATCGGCATTTGCCGCGCGCGATCTGGTCATCGGCATCACGCTCGAACCTCCGCATCTCGATCCGACCGCAGGTGCTGCGGCGGCGATCGACGAGGTGCTTTACGCCAATGTGTTCGAGGGGCTGACCCGCATCGGCCCGAACGGCGAGGTGCTGCCGGCTCTGGCCGAAAGCTGGACCGTTTCCGACGACGGTAAGGTCTACACCTTCAAGCTGCATAGCGGCGTGAAATTCCATGACGGCACCGACTTCAATGCCGACGACGTCAAATTCTCGCTCGATCGCGCCCGTGCCGACAACTCCGTGAACGCACAAAAGGGCCTGTTCGCCGCCATCGATACGGTCGAAACGATCGATCCGGCGACGGTCAGGATCACGCTGAAGAACCCGCACAGTTCGTTCCTCTACAATATGGGCTGGGGCGACGCGGTCATCGTCGCGCCGGAGACAGCCGACACCAATAAGGAAACGCCTGTCGGCACCGGCCCGTTCAAGTTCCAGACCTGGGCCAAGGGCTCGTCGATCACGCTGATCAAGTCCGACGCTTACTGGGGTGCCCCGGTCTCCCTCGACAAGGCCGAGTTCCGCATCGTCACGGATGCCGCAGCCGCCGTTCCGGCGCTGCTTTCCGGCGATGTTCAGGCCTTCCCGTTCTTCGATCCCGACAGCGTCGCCCAGATCCAGGGCGACCCGCGCTTCAAGGTGGTGATCGGCGCGACCGAGGGTGAGACCATCCTTTCGATGAACAACAAGAAGCCGCCTTTCGACCGGCTGCAGGTCAGGCAGGCGATTTCGTTTGCGCTCGACCGCAAAGCGATCATCGACGGCGCCTCGGCCGGCCTTGGCGTGCCGATCGGCTCGCACATGTCGCCCGCCAACAAGGCCTATGTCGACCTCACCGGTCTCTATCCGCACAATGTCGAGAAGGCCAGGGAACTCTTGAAGGAAGCCGGCCTGGAGAACGGCTTCAAGGCGACGCTGAAACTGCCACCACCCCCCTATGCGCGACTTGGCGGCGAGATCATCGCGTCGCAGCTTCGCGATGTCGGCATCGATCTGCAGATCGTGCCGGTGGAATGGGCGCAGTGGCTGGACCAGGTCTTCACCAAGAAGGACTACGACCTGACCATCGTTTCCCACACCGAACCCAACGACATCGATATCTATTCGCGCAAGGATTATTACTTCAACTACGACAACCCGACCTTCGACAAGATCATCGCCGATCTGAACCTCACCTCCGATGAGGCCAAGCGCATGACGCTGCTCGGCGAGGCGCAGAAGATACTGGCCGACGATGCCGTGGTCGGCTTCCTCTACGAACTGCCGAAAGTCGGCGTCTGGGACGCCAAGCTCGAGGGTTTTTGGGCAAATGCGCCGATCCAGGCCAATGATTTGACCAAGGTGAAGTGGACGGAGTGAGGGGCTGCTGGCCAAAGGGGCGAAGCTTGCAGCCGGTGGCACCCCCCTCTGTCCTGCCGGGATGCCTGGCCCGAGCCGCAGGGCAATCGCTTCAGTTCTGCGCTGCCCCTCATCGCCCTGCCGGGCACTTCTCCCCGTATAGTGACGGGGAGAAGGACGCCTTCGCAAAGGATTTCGCCAATCTCCAGCGTTGCAGAAGGGGTGCCAAGGTTGCGGCCAGCCACCTTCTCCCCGTCACTATACGGGGAGAAGGTGCCGGCAGGCGGATGAGGGGCGGCGCCGACATTAACAGTTGGCCGGTCGAGCGCTATATTTTGTCTGAAGCAACTGCCCTGCCGAGACCCGTGGCTCGGGCCGGCGCGTCCGGCAGGACAGACGGGGACGTGAAAGAGCACTGTCGCCGGGTCTTTGCGTCCGGCAGCGCTGCGGTCCTCCGCCCATGACCGCCTATCTCCTCAAGCGTCTTGCCATCGCGCTCATCACGCTGGTCCTGGCCTCGATGGTGGTCTTCGCCGTGCTGGAGATCATTCCCGGCGACCCGGCGCGGCTGATGCTGGGCATGAATGCCAGCGCCGACCAGGTCGAGTTGCTGCGCAACCAGATGGACCTCAACGCGCCGCTCGCCGCGCGCTATCTGCACTGGGCCGGCGGCTTGCTGAGCCTCGATTTCGGCCGTTCCTACACCTATTCGGTGCCGGTCATCGACCTGGTCCGCGAGCGCATCGTGGTCTCGCTGCCGCTGGCCCTGATCGCGCTGGCGCTGTCCACCATCATCGCCATTCCGGTCGGGCTGTTTTCCGCCGGCCGGCACGGGCGGGCCGGCGACACGATCGCGATGGGCGCCGCCCAGCTTGGTGTTGCCGTGCCGAACTTCTGGTTTGCGCTGATGCTGATCTACCTGTTTGCGGTCTGGCTGCGGCTGGTGCCGGCCGGCGGCTTTCCGGGATGGAGCGCCGGCGTCTGGCCGGCGCTGAAATCGCTGGTCCTGCCGGCGATCGCGCTCGCTCTGCCGCAAGCGGCGATCCTCGCCCGAGTCACCCGCTCGGCGCTGATCGAAGTGCTGAACGAGGACTATATCCGCACTGCCCGCGCCAAGGGTCTGCCCTATCGCGCGGTGCTGTGGCGGCACGCGCTGCGCAACGCAATGATCCCGATGCTGACCATTCTCGGCCTGCAGTTCGCCTTCCTGCTCGCCGGCACCATCATCATCGAGAACGTCTTTTATCTCCCCGGCCTCGGCCGGCTGGTGTTCCAGGCGATCACCCAGCGCGACCTGATCGTCGTCGAAAGCGTCGTCATGCTGCTGGTCGCCGCCGTCATCGCCGTCAACCTGCTTGTCGACCTCTCCTATGCGGTCGTCGATCCGCGGCTGAGAAGCCGCCAATGACGCTGCGCTTCGACATCCCGGAGGAAAATTTTGCCGACGTCCTCGTCAAGGCTTTCACCAACCGCTCGTTCCTCACCGGCTTCGTCATCACTGCACTTGTGGCGGCGGTCGCCATCGTCTCGTTCTTCTGGACGCCTTTTGACGTCACCAGGCTGATCATCGCCGACAAGACCCAGGCACCCTCGCCGGCGCACTGGTTCGGCACCGATCATTTCGGCCGCGACATTTTTTCCATGATCATGGTCGGGGCCCGCAATTCGATCGCCGTGGCGCTGGTGGCGGTCGGTATCGGCATGGGCGTTGGCGTGCCGCTCGGCGCCCTTGCCGCGGCGCGCGGCGGCGTCGTCGACGAGGCGGTGATGCGGCTGAACGATCTCGTCTTCGCCTTCCCTGCCCTGCTGTCGGCGATCATGATCACCGCCATCTTCGGCCCGGGCGCGCTCAACGCCATCGTCGCCATCGGCATTTTCAACATCCCGGTCTTCGCCCGCGTCGCCCGGGCCGGCGCGCTGGCGATCTGGCCGCGCGAATTCATCCTCGCCGCGCGTGCCGCCGGAAAAGGCAAAGCACTGATCACCATTGAACACGTGCTGCCCAACATCGTTACTTTGCTCCTGGTGCAAGGCACCATTCAGTTCGCGCTCGGCATCCTGGCCGAAGCCGGGCTTTCCTATGTCGGGCTCGGCACGCAGCCGCCGATGCCGAGCTGGGGGCGGATGCTGTTCGACGCCCAGACGCGCATGGGGATGGCGCCGTGGATGGCGATCTTTCCAGGCATGGCGATCGTCGTCACCGTGCTTGGACTGAACCTGCTCGGTGACGGTATTGCCGACATCCTCGACCCCAAATCGCGGCGGCAGCGATGAGCCTGCTCGAAATCGAGAGATTGTCGCTGACGATCGGCGACACGCCGATCCTGAGGGATGTCGAGCTCGCCGTCGCGCCCGGCGAGGTGATGGGGCTGGTCGGCGAATCCGGCTCGGGCAAGTCGATCACGGCATTGACGGTGATGCGGCTTCTGCCCTGGGCGGCGCGCGCCAGCGGGCGCGTCGTCTTCGACGGCATCGACATCCTCGCGGCCAGCGAAGACCAGATGTGCGCGCTGCGCGGCGATGATATCGGCATGGTTTTCCAGGAACCGATGACGGCGCTGAACCCGGTCAAGACCATTGGCGAGCAGGTCGCCGAAGGCATCCGCTGGCACACCAGGGCAAGCCGCGCCGACGCCGAGGACCGCGCTCGAAAAATGCTCGACAGGGTCGGCTTGCCCGCAGCGCAATTCCCGCTGTCGCGCTATCCGCACGAGCTTTCCGGCGGCCAGCGCCAGCGCGTCGTCATCGCCATCGCCTGCGCGCTAAAACCAAAACTGCTGATCGCCGACGAGCCGACGACGGCGCTCGACGTCGTGCTGCAGGCGCAAATCCTCGACCTGTTGCGCGACCTGGTTTCAGAAAACCGCATGGGTCTGCTGTTGATCTCGCATGACCTCGCGGTGGTGACCGAAATGGCGGAGCGCATCACCATCCTGCGCCACGGCGAAGTGATGGAGGCCGGCGACACGGCGCGCACCTTGTCCGAGCAGCTTCATCCCTACACAAGACAACTGGCGCAGGCCTCGATGCATGTGCCGGCGCGTGCCAGGACAAACGAGGTCGGCCAAGACAACCCCATGCTCCAGGCCAAACCTCTTCTTCAGGTAGAAAGCGTGACGCGGGACTATCCGGGACGGCGCAAATCGCTGCTGAAGCGCGCGGTTCCGACCCGCGCCGTCGACGATGTCTCGTTCTCGATCGATCCTGGGCAGTCTGTGGCGCTGGTCGGGCGTTCCGGTTGCGGCAAGTCCACGCTTGCCCGCATGGTCCTGGCGCTGGACGGGCCGACATCGGGAACGATCCGGTTTCGCGGCGAAGTCATCACCGACAAGAGCGAGGCGGAGCTCAAGCCGGCGCGCCGCGACATGCAGGTGGTGTTCCAGGACCCATACGGCTCCTTCGATCCGCGCCAGAAGGTGGAAAAACTGGTCGCCGAGCCACTGCACGTCCTGGAGAAAAGGCCGACCAATGCAGAGCGGCGCGAGATGGTGGCAAAGGCCTTGCACGAGGTCGGCCTTGGTCCACGCGACATGGACAAATATCCGCACGAATTTTCAGGCGGCCAGCGCCAGCGCCTGTCGATCGCCCGCGCCATCATCACCCGCCCCAAGCTGGTTGTCGCCGACGAGCCGGTCTCGGCGCTCGACGTCTCGATCCGCGCCCAGATTCTCGATCTGTTCGCCGAGCTCAACCAGAAGCTCGGCGTTGCCTATCTGTTCATCACCCACGATCTGACCGTTGCCCGCGCCATTACCGACCAGGTGATGATCATGCATGCCGGCAAGATCGTCGAGCGCGGCAGGACGAGCGATGTTCTCGACCATCCGCAGTCCGAAGCCGCCAAGGCGCTGGTCGCTGCGGCCCCGGACCTGCACCGCGCGATTGCCCGGCGGCTACAGGAACAGGGGTAAACAGCCGACCGTCGGGAGAGGCTTACCGTTCGGCCTTCACCACATCGGCCGGGCTGATGTCGAGCAAGTCGAGGGTGCGGCGCAAGAGCTGCATCTCTGTCCCGGCAAGTTGCGAATCGGCCTTGGCGATCTCGGCCATATGGCGGGCAAGCAGGCTGCGCCTCTCGACGTCGAGGTCACGGAACTGCGCGATGGCTTGCGAGCCGTTGGTCTCGTAGCCGAACTCGTTGAGATACTCGATGACGCTGTCGATGCTGGCTTCCGGAATGCCGAAGGCTTCCCGGCAGATGCGCCTGAAGGCGGCCATTTCACTCTCGTTGACCGTGCCGTCGGCCAAGATCATGCGAAACAGCATCAGCAGTTCCGCCGACAGCACCGGATCGTCCGCGACCTTGCGCACGCCGGGGTCGCCGTCGAAGATCGAGCGTATCTGCTCCAGCAGTGCGAATGCCATCAGCGACCCCTTTCCGATTCGTTGCAAATAGGTAGCGCGGAATCGGGCTTGCGCAAATGGTCGGCTGCTCTTCCCTTCTCCCCTTGTGGGAGAAGGTGGATCGGCGCGTAGCGCCGAGACGGATGAGGGGTGCTGGCCGGAGCGCTGTCGGTTCCAAGCCGGAACACCCCTCATCCGACCGAGCTTCGCTCGGCCACCTTCTCCCACAAGGGGAGAAGGGAGAAGGCGCCCACAGCAACGCGCCGCATCCTCCGGGCCACTCCCATCAAGCTACCGGCTGACCGGGCGAACCCGCTGCGCACGCTGATTGGTGTGTGAACGGGGCGCCTGATAGAATGCGGTTGTACGAATCATGTCGGAGGAGCCACACATGAATCTCAGTGCGCCTACGCAGCTTATTTTCATCATATCCCTTGTTATCGCCATCATCGGTCTTCTCGCCGCTCTCGGCGTTTTTGCGTTCATTCCCCTGGCCTCGGTGTGGATCGTCCTCATCGCTTATGTCGTGCTTGCCGGCGGCTGCCTGGTTCGCGGCGCTTAAGCCCTCAGATCTCTCAGGCAACTCGGAGCGCCCGGCCACAAGCCGGGCACTTTTGATTCTGAGGGTTGGTCTGCTACCATCCGCGGGCGGAGGAAAGCTCATGTCTGCCCAGAGCGAAGACGGCAGCAACCAGCACAGTCCTGGCCTCGACCGGTTCGAGATGGTTCGGCGTGCGCCTGGCCCTTGGCTCCAGGGTTCAGTCACTGACATCTGCGGCTACCGCGAAACCATGCCCGGCCGTTTCCGCAACGTCGAATACGCATCGCTGACCGTGCCGCTGGTCATCAGCTTTGCCGAACCCTTCGCCATCGGGCTCGGCAAGGAGCCGGGCGACAACGACCGCTTCGCCAGTTTCGCCGCCGGCCTCTATGCCGGTCCGGTGGTGATCGAATCCCGCGGCGGCGCCTGCTGCATCCAGGTCAATTTCACCCCGCTCGGCGCCCGACGCTTCTTCGGCCTTGCGATGAGCGAACTGACCGACCGCATGGTCGGCCTCGACGATGTGCTCGGGATCGAAGGCATCGCGCTGCGCGAAAGACTTGGCAATGCGCACGGCTGGAGCGCACGTTTTGCCATTGTCGAGACGTTCGTCGCCGCGCGGCTGACTGACGCCCGCGAAATGCAGGCCGAAATCGCCTGGGCCTATGACCGGATCATCGTCTCGGGTGGCCGCATTCGCGTCGCATCGCTCGCCGACAGGCTGGGCTGGAGCCGCAAGCATCTCGCGGGAAAATTCTCCAACGCGATCGGCGTCGGCCCCAAGACGCTGTCGCGCATCGCCCGCTTCAACCGGGCGCTCGGCCTGTCAAGGCAGGACAAATCCGATTGGGCTGATATCGCCGCCGATTGCGGCTATGCCGACCAGGCGCATCTGGTGCGCGAATTCCGCGACCTTGCCGGCGAAACGCCGACGGCGCTGGCCGCCCAGGCATAGAGGCGCAGGTAACATTTCTTCAAGACGTGGGAAAAGCCTTCGCCCAGACTGGATTATCGTCCAATCCAATTGAAGGAGATCGCCATGACCATGTCAGTCGAACCGCCCAGGCTCTATCCGACCTTGCGCTACCGCAATGCCGCGAAAATGATCGACTGGCTGGGTGAAGCCTTCGGCTTTGCCGTTCATGCCCGCTACGGCGAAGGCGACATCGTCCAACACGCCGAAGTGACTTTCGGCTCTTCGATGATCATGCTGGGCACCGCACGCGACGACAAGTTTGGCCAGATGGTCGGTGCGCCTGGCCCGGGTGGCGGCAGATCGATCTATGTTGCCGTCGACGATGCCGATGCCGCTTATGCCAGAGCAAAAAAGGCCGGCGCCGAAATGCTGGAAGAGCTCACCGACCGCGACTATGGCAGCCGCGAGTTCATCTGCCGCGATCCGGAAGGCAATGTCTGGTCGTTCGGCACCTATTGGCCAAAGGCCGGTGAGCCCGCCAGCTAACGCGCCAGACCAAAGATGGCGTCGCAGTCGAGGTGGGTTTCCAGTTCGGCTGCGACCTCGTCCAATGCCCGTTCGACCTCGGCGCGATAATCGATGCCGCCGCCTTTGACGCCGAGATTTTCCAGGAATTTCGCCCGAAAAGCGTCGGCGGAAAACAGCCCGTGCAGATAGGTCCCCGACACCTTGCCGTCGGCGGAGACGGCGCCGTCATCGGCGCCGTTGATGACGGCGGACGGCCGCAGCGTGTCGGGACCGGTGGTGCGGCCGAGATGGATCTCGTAGCCCTCGAGCGGCAGGTCGAACTGGACCGAGCGCGCGCTGACATTGCGCACCGTCTTTTCCGGTTGCATCACCGTTTCGACGTCGAGCAGGCCGAGCCCCTCGGTCTCGGTGGCGCTGCCCTCGATGCCGTCGGGATCGCGCACGACACGGCCGAGCATCTGGAAGCCGCCGCAGATGCCGACGACGTGGCCGCCGCGCTTGCGGTGGGCGACAAGGTCGCGGTCCCAGCCATTCTCGCGGAATCTTAGCAGATCGCCGATCGTCGACTTCGAGCCGGGAATGACCACCAGCCCAGCGTCGTCCGGCAAATGCTGGCCGGGCGGCACGAAGACGACCTCGACCTGCGGCTCGGCCTTGAGCGGGTCGAGGTCGTCGAAATTGGCGATGCGCGAAAGCATCGGCACGGCCACCTTCAGCGCGCGCTTCTCGCCGGACGCCAGGCGTTCGAGCACAACCGAATCTTCCGAGGGCAGCCGCGCCGCCGCCTTCAGCCACGGCACGACGCCAAAACAGCGCCAGGCGGTGAAACTCTCGATCGCCTTGATGCCGTCATCGAACAGCGAGACATCGCCGCGGAACTTGTTGATGAGATAGCCGACGATCATGCGCCGGTCCTCTTCCGGCAGGATCAGATGGGTGCCGGCGACCGAGGCGATGACGCCGCCGCGGTCGATGTCGCCGACCAGGATCACCGGCACGTTGGCGCGCGTCGCAAAGCCCATATTGGCGATGTCGCGGCTCCTGAGATTGATCTCGGCCGGCGAGCCGGCGCCTTCGACGATGACGAGGTCGGCACCCTCGGCGACCTTGGCCCAGGATTCGAGCACGGCATCCATCAGCCGGGCTTTCAGCGCCTGGTAGTCGCGCGCCCGCGCCTCGCCGAACACCTTGCCCTGCACCACCACTTGGGCGCCGATATCGGTCTGCGGCTTGAGCAGCACCGGGTTCATATGGACCGTGGGCGCAACGCCACAGGCGATCGCCTGCAGCCATTGGGCGCGGCCGATCTCGCCGCCGCGTCTGTCGCCCGGTATATTGGCGACGGCGGCGTTGTTCGACATGTTCTGCGGCTTGAACGGCCGCACCTTCAGCCCACGCTTTTTCGCCACGCGGCAGAGGCCCGCGACCAGCACCGTCTTGCCGACATCGGAGCCTGTGCCCTGCAGCATGATCGCCTTGGCCGCCATTAATACCTGCCCTGTGAAACGCTGCCGGTGATCGTGGATTTCGCGGCCAGTGGTCCGCCGCGCCAGATGTAGAGCGCCAGCAGAGGCTCCTTGCCGGTGCGCATGGCATGGCTGACATCAGAGGCATGGTGGATCACCTCACCCGCCTCTCGCTTGCGAAAGTCGTCTTCGTCCATGCGCCATTCGGTGCCGCCGGTCAGCGGAATGTAGATCTCCTCGGCGACATGATGGTGGTCGGGATAGACGATTTCAGGTCCGAGGATCAGCAAGCCGGCCGCGACCTCGTCGTTGACGAAATGGCCGCGCATGCCGAAGACCTCCAGCCAGCCGTACTTGTCGATGAATGTCTTGCCGAGATCCGCCTCGCTGTAGGTCTGCCCCCAGCGCAGCTCGCCGCGACGCTCCGCAAGCAGCCGCGCCAACGGCTGGGCGTTGGCCGGAGCAAGCTCGACGATGCGGTCGAGCTCGCGCAGGCAGGCAAGCGGACGCGGCTCGAGCGGACGCGCCGGCATGACCCAGCCGATCCGGGCCACCGCATCGCGCACCAGCGCATCATCGAATGTTTCGAGCGTGGCGTGGAACCGTTCAAGCAGCTCATCGAAATTTGTCGTCACGCCTTGCCCCAGACACGCATTATCACACAGCCGCCCCAGATCGTTGGATGGAGCTAGTCGGCTTGCGCGGCGGCATCATTGGTCTAGATTGAACCGCGCGCAAAGCCAAAAACGACAGGCCAGGAGGCCGAAGACATTACGGAGCACGCCATGGACGCCGCTGTTGATGCGGGCACCAGCCAGTTCGAACTCAACGAGGACCAGCGCGCCATCCAGCAAATGGCCGAGGCCTTCGCTGCCGATCGCGTTGCGCCGAACGCGCTCGACTGGGACCGCAACAAGCATTTTCCGGCGGACGTGATCCGCGAGACTGGCCCGCTCGGGCTTGGCGGCATCTATGTCGGTGACGATGTCGGCGGCTCAGCGCTCGGCCGGCTCGACGCGGTGCTGATCTTCGAGGCGCTTTCGCGCGCCGATCCGGCCTTCTCCTCCTTCATCTCGATCCACAATATGGTGGCTTCGATGATCGACCGCTTCGGCAGCGACGAGCAGCGCCAGCACTTCCTGCCGAAGCTGACCTCGATGGAATGGCTGGCGAGCTATTGCCTGACCGAGCCGGGTTCGGGATCGGATGCTGCGGCGCTGAAGACGCGTGCAGTGAGGAGCGGCGGCGACTATGTGCTGAACGGCGTCAAGCAGTTCATTTCGGGCGCCGGCGACAGCGACCTTTACATCGTCATGGCGCGCACCGGCGCCGACGGTCCGAAGGGTATTTCGACCTTCGTCGTGCCGAAAGATGCGCCCGGCCTGTCTTTCGGCGCCAACGAGCACAAGATGGGCTGGCACATGCAGTCGACCCGCCAGGTCGTCTTCGAGGACTGCAAGGTGCCGGGTGAAAACCTGCTCTCGGACGAAGGCGCCGGCTTCGGCATCGCCATGGCCGGGCTCGACGGCGGCCGGCTCAACATCGCCGCCTGTTCGCTGGGCGGGGCGCAATCGGCGCTCGACAAGGCGCTGTCCTACACCGCCGAACGCAAGGCCTTCGGAGCCAAGATCAACCAGTTCCAGGCGCTGCAATTCAAGCTGGCCGACATGGAGACCGAGTTGCAGGCAGCACGGATATTCCTTTACGCCGCTGCCTCGAAGCTCGACCGCAAGGCCCCGGACGCCTCGAAATGGTCGGCGATGGCGAAGCGCTTCGTCACCGACGTCGGCTTCAACGTTGCCAACGACGCGCTGCAACTGCATGGCGGCTATGGCTATCTGCACGATTACGGCATCGAGAAGCTGGTGCGGGATTTGCGCGTTCACCAGATTCTCGAAGGCACCAACGAGATCATGCGCGTCATCATCGCACGCGCGCTGATCGGGCGGCAGTAGGGCAGTAGGGCAGTAGAAATGACCGGCAGGATCAATTCTTACAAGGACCTATTGTATGGCAGCAGGGGAGATATCTGGCGCATGATCAAGCTTATCAGATGCGACCTAGGCATCGAAAAAATGCTTCGCAACTTCTAAGCAACTAGCGCCCGAATAGGCTGCCCTACTGCCCTACTGCCCTACTGCCCTACTGCCCTACTGCCCTACTGCCCTACTGCCCTACTGCCCTACTGCTGCCTTACCCAAACCACGGAGTGCCACCATGACCACCATCGCCTTCATCGGCCTCGGCAATATGGGCAATCCGATGGCAGCCAATCTCGTCAAGGCTGGATATGCCGTTCACGGCTTCGACCTGATCCCGGAAAATCTCGCCAACGCCAAGGAGCATGGGGTCGTCGTCATGGCCAATGCCGTTGCCGCGGTGAAGGAGGCCGATGTGGTCATCACCATGCTGCCGGCCGGCAAACACGTTCTGTCGGTCTATGAAGACATCGTGCCAAAAGCGAAAAAAGGCGCGCTGTTCATCGATTCCTCGACCATCGACGTCGAATCGGCACGAAAAGCCCACGCCATTGCCGCCAGACACAAGCTGCTGTCGATCGACGCGCCGGTTTCCGGCGGCACCGGCGGCGCCGCCGCCGGCACGCTGACCTTCATGGCCGGCGGCGCGAAGGAAGCTTTTGCCAAGGCCGAACCAATCCTCAAGCCGATGGCCGGCCGCATCGTCCATTGCGGCGATGACGGCGCCGGACAGGCGGCAAAGATCTGCAACAACATGATCTTGGGCATTTCGATGATCGGCGTCGCCGAAGCCTTCGTTCTGGCGGAAAAGCTCGGCCTGTCGCACCAGGCGCTGTTCGACGTCTCCTCGAACTCGTCGGGCCAGTGCTGGTCGCTGACCACCTACTGCCCGGTCCCTGGTCCGGTGCCGACATCGCCGGCCAACAATGGCTACAGGCCGGGGTTTGCCGCGGCACTGATGCTGAAAGACCTGAAACTGTCGCAGGAAGCCGCGCAAAGCGCCGGTGCGGTGACGCCGCTGGGCGCCGAGGCCGCCCAGCTTTATGCGCTGTTCAACGCCCAGGGGCATGCCGCTGCCGACTTCTCCGGCATCATAAATTTCCTGCGCGGCACCCCGGCGTAATGCATGTCGCCCAAAAGCTTGGGCTTACCCCCCCAAGGGTGCGCAAAGCGTGCGCAGCAGACGCGACGCGCTTTCAACCTCGAACTCGACCGACTTTCGGTTTCCGGCAAGAAACGCGGAAATTTAGATTTGCTTAAACTATCGATAACCACCCGGTAACGATGTCCCTGTAGAACGGAGTGCGAGGCGGCCTATCGCAACCGCCCGGCGCTCCGGATCAGGTCTCGCGTACCGGAGCCCGTAAGTTTCGCCAAGTGTTCAGTCAGCGAAGCGCCATGCGTATCTGGCAAAGCCGCGTTCCCGATGGAGCGCGGTTTTTGCATTTCGCATTCTTCAACGACAGTGAGACGATCGCCCTGGCGCGTCTCCAGACGGTCGTCGGCCTGGTGGCGGCGGTCCTGACCGACGTCGACCCACAGATGGTCGCTGCAACGCTCCCCAGCCCGGCAGGGCCATCGCAGGTGGATGGCCGAGGTTTTCGCTCTACGACGGACCCCCACCCCTGACCCCTCCCCACAGGGGGGAGGGAGACTTCCGCTGGCGCTGACCTTGGCAACTTGCCTGCCTTCGGCGCCAAAGGGGAGAAATAAAGGCGCGCGGCAGCTTCCCTCCCCCTTGTGGGGAGGGTTAGGGTGGGGGTCCTCTTCGCAAGAATCCAAATGCGATTGCCCTGCCCCGCGCGAGGGTTCGGTGAGCGCGATCAGAGATCTCCTGAAGCGCATCAGTCCTGTGGCAAGATTGTCGACAGGCTCACGACCGCATCCGCGCTGACGTGGAGATCAAGCGGCTTGAGCGGACATCATTGAAACCTTCTGATTTCCAAGCCGTTATCGCCGGTATGTCCGGGGCTAAATCCAAGCCGAAATCGGTCTCCAAATCACGCGATGCCGAGAAGTCGCGCCAGGAGAAGCAATCGACCGTCGAAGCCGCGTCTGAGACCGTCGGCGCGGCCCCGCCGCCGCTGGAGTTCGTCGAACCCGATCCGGAGCTGACCCCTGAGGAGGCCGAGCAGGCGCGCAAGAGATACTTGCTGAGGCGTTTCTGGATCAGCGCGCGCGGTTACTGGGGCCGCGGAGGCGATAGGCGGGCTTGGCCGTACACGATCGGCCTATTGCTCCTGATCGTCATCAATGTCGGCTTCCAGTATGGGATCAATGTCTGGAATCGCGCAATTTTCGATGCCCTTGAGCAACGCAATGCGCGCACCGTCTATGTCCTGAGCGCCGTTTTCGTGCCGCTCGTGCTCGGAAGCGGAAGCCTTGTCGTTGCACAGGTCTTCCTTCGCATGACGATGCAGCGCCGCTGGCGTTCCTGGCTCACCAACGCGGTCATCGCGCGGTGGCTTGCAAGCGGCCGCTACTTTCAGTTGAACCTCGTCGGCGGCGACCACCAGAACCCTGAAGCACGCATCACGGAGGATTTGCGGATTGCCACCGAATCCCCGGTCGACTTCATCGCCGGTGTCATCAACGCGTTTCTGTCGGCCTCGACCTTCATCGTGGTGCTCTGGACGATCGGCGGGGCCCTGACTCTGACGATCGCAGGTTCGACGGTGACCATTCCCGGCTTTCTCGTCATCACCGCGGTGCTCTATGCCGCGATCACATCCACCTCGATGGCGGTCATTGGCCGCCATTTCGTCCACCTCTCCGAGGAAAAAAATCAGGCGGAAGCCGAATTCCGCTACACGCTGACCCGCGTGCGGGAAAACGGCGAGAGTATCGCATTGCTCGGCGGCGAGGAGGAAGAGCGTAGCGGCATCGACAAGACGTTCGCCTATGTGCTCAGGCAATGGGCGCTCCTTACAGGTCAGCACATGCGCACAGCGCTGGTATCGCAGGGGGCGAGTCTGTTTGCGCCTGTCGTGCCGGTTTTGCTTTGCGCTCCAAAGTTTCTCGAAGGCGGCATGACACTTGGACAGGTCATGCAGGCTGCCTCTGCCTTTGCCATTGTGCAGGGCGCGTTCGGATGGCTGGTCGACAACTACCCCCGTCTCGCCAATTGGAACGCCTGTGCACGGCGCATCGCCTCGCTGATGATGTCGCTCGACGGGCTCGAGCGCGCGGAGCAGAGCAACACGCTCGGACGCATAAAGCGCGGCGAAGCCGCAGGCGATGCGATGCTCAGCCTGAACAATCTCTCCGTGTCGCTCGACGATGGCACCGCCGTGGTCAAGGAAACCAAGGTCGTGATCGAATCAGGCGAGCGGGTGCTCGTCGCCGGCGAATCCGGCTCAGGCAAGAGTACGCTGGTGCGGGCCGTCGCAGGTCTGTGGCCGTGGGGCGGCGGCAGCGTCAACATCCACGCCGACAGACGGCTGTTCATGTTGCCGCAACGGCCTTATGTGCCCACCGGGACGCTTCGCCGCGCAGTCGCCTATCCAGGCGCCGCCGATCGCTGGACGCTGGACGAGATCAAGGCTGCCCTCGACAAAGTCGGGCTCGATTATCTGAACGACAAGATCGAGGACGACGCGCCATGGGACCAGACCCTGTCGGGTGGCGAAAAGCAGCGGCTCGCCTTCGCGCGTCTTCTGCTGCACAGCCCCGATATCATCGTGCTGGATGAAGCAACGTCAGCACTCGATGAAAAGAGCCAGGACAAGATGATGGAGATGATCGTTCACGAATTGCCGAAGGTCACCATCATAAGCGTCGCGCATCGCGCCGAGCTGGAAGCCTTTCATAGCCGCAAGATCACATTGGAGCGGCGCGAGGGCGGCGCAAAGCTTGTCAGCGATATCGATCTTGTCCAGCGCAAGAGAAGACGGAACTTGCTTGCGCGATTTATGCGGCGGCGCGCCGTACCGAAGCGCAGCACGACCTTGAGCAAAGCGGCGCTGCCCGAGACAAAAAAGTGAAATCCGCCGATCGGGCCTCGGTTCTTGGTGAGCGGCTCCTCCGGCTGGCAGAATCCGGCATTCAAACGCCGGGCGTCCGGCCGCAGGACGCCCGGCGATCCTTCTACCTTATTGCTTGCGCAAATCGGCCTGCGCCAGATCAAGCGCCTTGGCGATGCGGCTGCAGGCCATATCGATCGTCTCGCGCGTCCAGATCAGCGGCGGCGACAGGATCATCGTATCGCCGGTGGCGCGCAGCATCATGCCCTGGGCAACTGCGTGGTCTCGGACGGTCACGGCCGCGCTCCCGGCCGGCAGGAAGCGCGCCTTGGTCGCCTTGTCGCTGACGATCTCGATCGCCGCCATCAGGCCGATCGAGCGCACCTCGCCGACCAGATTGTGCCCGCCGACGTGCTCCTGCAGCGCCTTGGCGAAATAGGGTCCGGTGTCGTTCTTGACCCGATCGACCAAACCTTCCCGCTCGATGATCTCGAGGTTCTTCAGCGCCACGGCGCAGCCCACGGGGTGGCCGGCATAGGTATAGCCGTGATTGAACTCGCCGCCCTTCTCGACCAGCGTCGCGGCGATGCGGTCACCGACCAGCAGCGCCGACAGCGGCTGATAACCGGAGGTCAGCGCCTTGGCGGTGGTGATGGTATCGGGCTCGATGTCGAATGTCTGAGCTGCGAACCACTCGCCGGTGCGGCCATAGCCGGTGATGACCTCGTCGAGCATCAACAGGATATCGTATTTGCGGCAGATGCGCTGCACTTCCGGCCAATAGCTCATCGGCGGTATCTTCACGCCGCCTGCTCCCATCACCGGCTCGCCGATGAAGGCGGCGACCTTGTCGGCGCCGGCTTCGAGGATGGCATCCTCGACGGCCTTGGCCGCGCGCAGGCCGAAATCATGGTCGCTTTCGCCGGGCAGAGCCAGCTCATAGGCATAAGGCATCATCACATGGACGATGTTGGGAACCGCGCCGTTGAGCTGCTTGTGCATCGGCTCCATGCCGCCCAGCGACGTGCCGGCGATGGTCGAGCCGTGATAGGCGCTCTTGCGCGAGATGATGCGGTTCTTCTCCGGCTTGCCTTCCAATGCCCAATAGTGGCGCACGAGGCGCAGCGCCGTGTCGTTGGCCTCCGAACCGGACGAGCCGAAGAACACCTGGTTGACATGCTTCGGCGCCAGTTCCGCCAGCTTTTTGGCCAGCAGCACCGGTGTCGGGGTCGAGCATTTGAAGAAGGAATTGTAGTAGGGCAGTTCCTTCATCTGGGCGTAAGCGGCGTCGGCCAGCTCATCGCAGCCATAACCGATGTTGACGCACCACAGCCCAGCCATGCCGTCGAGGATTTCCGTGCCTTCGGAATCGTAGATGAACGGCCCGTTGGCGTGGGTGATGATGCGTGAGCCGGCCTCGCGCATCTCCTTGTGGTCGGTAAACGGATGAAGGTGATGCGCAGCATCGATCTGCTGAAGCTGCTTCAGCGAATAATTCTGATAGGTCATGTCTGATCTTCCTCTTGAACCAATCCGGCAATTGCAGACAATCCGGCAATTGCAGCGGGGGCGGATTCGTCAGAGGAAGGCGGGCGGCGAATAGCCGATGCGGGCGCAAAGCCGCAAAAGCTCGGCGCGAAGCGTGCGCGGCGACGGCGTCACCGCCACCCCAAATGCGCATGATGCCTTCATCCGACCCATGCAGCATCTTAGGCGGTCTGATGCGCTCAGTTCAAGCCGTTCCGTTCAAGCCGTTCCGGCCAGCGCCCGTTGCAGGAAGACATACTTCATCGCCGCCTGTGCCGCTTGCGGCCGGCGATCGCCGCGCCCGCCATGGCCGCCCTCGGTCTCCTCGAAAAACAGCGTCTTCGCGTGGCCGGCAGCCTGCAGCCGCGCCGCCATCTTGCGCGCATGGCCGGGATGGACGCGGTCGTCGGCCGTCGATGTCGTCAGCAGCACCGGCGGATAGGCGGCATCGGGCTCGACATGCTGATAAGGCGAGTAAGCCGCCAGCGACGCGGCCTCTTCCGGCTTCGCCGGATCGCCATACTCGGCCATCCAGGATGCGCCGGGCGGCAGCTCGGTGTAGCGCAGCATGTCGAGCAGCGGCACGTCGATGATCACCGCACCGAAAAGCTCGGGATGCTGGGTCAGCGAAACGCCGGTCAGCAAGCCGCCATTCGAGCCGCCCTGGATGCCAAGCGTCGCCGGCGTGGCGATGCCGCGTTTCACCAGGTCTTGCGCGACCGCGGCGAAATCGTCGAAGGCGTTCTGGCGATTGGCCTTGAGCGCGGCCTGATGCCAGTTCGGACCGAACTCGCCGCCGCCGCGGATACTGGCCTGCACATAGGCATTGCCCTTTTCCAGCCACAGCCGGCCGCGCACGCCGGCATAGCCGGGCAGCAGCGGCACTTCGAAGCCGCCATATCCGTAAAGCAGCGTCGGCACCGGCCCGTTCTGGTCGCGCCGCCTGACGACGAAATAAGGGATTTTGGTGCCGTCCTTCGAGCGTGCCTCGAACTGTTCCGAGACCAGCGACGACGCATCGAAACGCGCCGGCTGCGATTTCACCGTTGTCAGCGTCGCAGCGTTGTCGTCCGACCAGATGATCGAACTCGGCGTCAGGAAATCGGTGAAGGAGAAGGACACGCTGGAGCCGAACCGCTCGGCGTGGCTGATGCCGACACTGCCGTTTTCGGGCAGCGCCACCGGCTGCAGCGACCAGCCGTTGCCGCTGCGATCGCAGGCGACGACCTTGCCGCGCACATTGTCCATCAGATTGATGAACAACCGGTTCCGCGTGCGGGCAATCCCGGCAATCGAGACACGATCCGCCGGCTCGTGCACGGTCTCGACAGGTCCGAGCACATTGGTCTCGATCCAGCGCGCGAAGTCCAGCGAATAGAGGCCATCAGGCTTGCACAGCGTGCCGTCCGGCGCCGTCCACGGGCTGCGCACTCCAAAGACGAACTGATCCCTGAACAGCACCGCGTCGGTCACGTCGTCCGGCAACGGGATGCGCCTGTTTTCACCGGAGGGCAGACGCAGAAAACTGTGCGAGGCAAAAAAATCGAGCGTCCGGGTCAGCAGAAGATGACGCTTGTCGCCGTCGAATTCGAGGGAACCTCCGGCGGCGAGATCCTGCTTCTGCGCCTCGAAAATCGGCGTCGCATCCTCCAGCCTGGTGCCGCGCTGCCAAAGCTTGACAACGCGCGGATAACCGGACTGGGTTTTTTCGTCTTCTTCGAAAGCAGCCGAGACGATGACCGTGTCCTTGTCCAGCCAGTTGAAGCCCGACTTCGATGCAGGAGCACGAAAGCCGCCCTCGACAAAGGACTTGCTGTCGATGTCGAATTCGCGCATTTCGCTGGCGTCGCCGCCATCCGGCGACAGGCTGAGCAGGCAGCGGCTGAAATCGGGGTAAAGCCGGCTGGCGCCGCTGAACACCCATTTCACACCCTCTTTGGCTGACAGACTGTCGAAGTCGATGATCGTCTCCCATTCCGGCTTCTCGGTCTTGTAGGAAGCGACCGGAGTGCGCCGCCAGAGGCCGAGCACGTTGGTCTTGTCCTGCCAGAAATTATAGACGTGGCCGTTGAGCGCAGACCCGACGGCAATGTTGTCTTCGGCCGTCATCAGGTCCAGTGCGGTTTGGAAGCAGGTCTGGTAGGATGGATCGCCCTGCAACTCGGCGACCGTGATCTCGTTCTGACGGTGAACCCAGTCGAGCGTTTCCTTGCCCGTTCTGTCCTCCAGCCAGAGAAAGGGATCCTCAGTCGCCGAATTGGGACGCGTCTTTGTGTTCGAACTGGTCATGTGGTCTCCGATAAATTCGTCAAGGCTCGGCAACGTCGTCTTGCCACTATCGGTATTCAACTTGGAACGCAAAAGGAGCCATTGCGCTGTTGGCCTCCTAAGGTGGGGCCGCCTGCCGCCGGCAGGCCACGAGGGAATCCATGCAACATCTGTACATTGCCAAAGAGAAGTTCGGTCCTTTCAGCGGCACTGCGTGGACCATGTACATAAACTGGTCCGGCCTCACCCAATTAAGCGAGGTCGTCTCACTCGATGGAATGCTCGGGCCGGTCGCGCTGGGAGAGGTAAAGGACAGCTACTGGCCCCATATTGTTAACGAGGACTACATGCTCGATTTCTTTGTGGACCTGGACTTCCTCCTTTCGGAGTTGGCCGATCCGGGCGACTTGAATGTCCTTAATGTGATCCGAAGACCATCGCTTGAAGTGCGTTCACTCGACTGGAACGGATTTACCTTCCTGGGCTACGACTTGTTGGATCAAGACGTCTCCATAAGCGCTCTGACCAACTGCGGAGGATTTCCTGACGTGTTTGCGAACACGGAACTGTCCGATGTTGGATTGATACCCGATTTTGATCGTGCCGTTGAAATTCGAGACCTCCTACGCAGGATGCATCCCTCTGAACACCATGCCGAGTGTGATTTATGGGCCATTTCCAGATGGCAAGGAAATGAAGGCACCCCGCAATTGTATTAATGCATGTCGCGCAAAAGTGTGCAGCGGTTTTGCGGTAACGACATGCATAAAAACAACAACCTAAAGCGCGTCGCATGAGGCCGTTCAAATGCGACGCGCTTTAGACCGCTCGCCCCCGCAATACGGTTGTGACCGCCAACGCCAGACAAATGGCGCCAAGCGTGATCGGCAGGCCGTCCGCACCGAGAATATCCATGGCGCCGCCCGCCAGCGGCGGCACGGCGATGCCGCCGACGCCCCACATTAGCGAGAAGGCAGCGTTGCCGGCGACCAGTGCCGAGCCGGTGAACCGCTCGCCGAGCTCGATGATCGACATCGTGTAGATACCGTAGGAAACCGCACCCCAGACAAACACGCACGGCCAGATCAGCGGCGTCTCGATGAGAACCGGCAACAGCACGCATCCAAGCACCGTTAACGATACACAGATAAATCGCACCAGACGCGCCGTCAGCCGTTCCGCCAGCAGGCCGAGCGGCACCTGCATGGCGATGTTGCCGGCGATCATCATCGACAGCAGCGCCGACATGCGCGCCTCCGCGATGCCATAATGCGCTCCGTAGACCGGCAGCAGTGCCAGCACCCCCTGTTCGAAACCGGCGGCCACCACCACCGCCGACAGCAGCAGCCATGCCATCGGCATGAACCCCATCACCGAAACCTGGTGCCCGGCTTCATCGACCTTTGGCAGCCGTCCCAGCACCAGCGCCAAGCAGACGCCGCAAAAGACGAATGCGGCGATGCCGACGAGAAACGGCGGCCATCCTTCGGTGCCGACCGCGAGCAGGCACAGCGGGCCGGCCGCGAAACCTGCCGAAATGACTGTAGAATAGATGCCCATCACGCGACCGCGGCGCGCCGGAGGCGCCAGCGCGATCACCCAGATCTCGCTCAGCACATAGAGCGGATTGGTCACCGCGCCGATCAGGAAGCGCAGTGGAAACCAGAGATAGACATTTTGCGTCCAGCCGATCAGCGCCAGCATGATCGCGGAAAGGGCCGCGCAGGTGAGCGCCGTGCGCCCTGCCCCGAACCGGCGCGCCAGCGCCGGGATAAGCGGCGACGAGACGATAAAGCCGACCGGCGTCATTGCCGCCGACAGGCCGATCATGGCCGGCGAGACGCCCTGGCGCTGCAGGATGAAGCTCAGCAGCGGGTAGCTCAGCCCTTGCGCGATGGCGAACACCGAAACGGTGGCGATCACGCCGGTGATCGCCGCCCACTGCATTGTCTGGTCGCTGTTCTGTTCCGCCCGGTCCATGATCCGCACCACGAAACCTGCACGATTAGCGGTTCGGCGGCGTGCCGGGAAGCACCGGCGGCAGGAACCGCTTGCGCCAGCCAGAGCATGCCTTGTTAAGGACTCCGCGACGCCATTCAGGCCACTACGGAAAATACCGGGCAATCGCCCCCTTCCTGCCCTCCGCGTAAGGCTTCAGCCACTTGTCGTCGATGGAGAGCCCGTCATTGTCCGACGGTCCTTCTCCAATCGTTCTGCGCCAGGCGCGGAACTTGTAGTGGTCGAACACGTCGAGCATATGCACCGCAAAGGCCGCAGCGAACGTCTTGTCGCCTTCGACGATCACCATGTTCTCGTCGTTTTCATAGGACGCCTTGTAGCCAAGGTTGTGGCTGCCGGCGATGACGGTCGCATTGTCGGCCATCGGATCGATGATCACGATCTTGTCGTGCACGATCGCATGGCCGACGGTCAGCACTTCCGCCTGGAAATCCCGCGCAACGGAGGCCCCCGTCAGGTTGGCCGCCCTGACGATGGAGACGTTCGGCGCCTCCCAGACCTTCTCCGGAAAGACGAATGGCGATTTGCCGTCCTTGTTCGATTTGTTGGTGACTGGATCCCGGGTCGAAGCAATATAGTTGGGCATGGCGGTGTGATCGCTGATTGCGCCCTGCACGATCAGCTTTGGATTCGCCGTCGCCGCCGCGACCGCCTGATCGATGACCGAATTGTTGCCAAGCCGCGACGGATTGAACACGAGAAAGAGCACCGCCTGCTTCGCCGCCTTGATCCGTTCGAAAACATCTTCGAGATCGACGGGCCGCACCGAGATGTCCTTTTTGCTGCGGTCGGGATCGTTTGGCGAGAACCAGATGGTGGTCCCATCGACATGGTTCGGTGTGCGATTCTTCAGGCGGAACGGCCTGCCTTGCTTCTGCGCCACACGTCCGGCGGCGCTATCGCTCGCCGGCGGCGGGAACACGTCGGCCTTCATCCGTTCCCAATAGGCATCGAACACTTCGGCCATGGCAGGGTCGTCGCGGATGAAGGCGTTGTTGGACTGTCCGCAAATGCCCGTCGACGTCCAATTGGTGCTGCCGGTCATGACCGCTTGCGGATTGCCCTGGGCGTCGCGGTAGACGGCAAACTTGTTATGGCCGATATGGTTGTTGTTGAACAGACGATGGGTCAGCACGACGCCGGCGTCGCGCAGCCGCTTTCTGAAGGGCGCGTTGCCCGCGTCCCACGCCTTGGTTTGTTCATCCCTGCCCGAATTCGAAAGAATGACGTCGACGACATCCTTGGCGTCGATGATCGCGTCGCACAACTCGTCATCGCCAAGCTCGTAGAGGGCAAGCCTGACAGTGCCGCCCTCGGCCTTGGCCCGTTTCATCAGGCTGGTGAGCACATCCGGAACCTCGCCGTGAAGGTAGGCGCGTATCTTGCTGCCGGGACGCTGAAGCTCGGCCCTGATCTTGTCGCGCTGCCCGACCTTGATGCCGGCGTCTTCCAGCGCTCGCGACAGCCATTGCGTCGAGAGCACGCCGTTGGTGAAGGCGAGCCGCGCCTTGCCGAACATCGATCCCAGGAAGATGGTCGGGCTGACGGCGCCTTGTCCGAGATAGCCGAGCGGCCGAGCCGCTCCGCTATAAGCTTTCTCGGGGCGCACCGGCACCGGATCGAGGCCGGGCCGCATGTCGCCGACCGGACGCACCCGGTAGGCGACCAATTCGCCATCCGGCCTGATTTCGACGCTGTCGCGGCGCCGCCGCACCGTAAGATCGCGCCAGAATGTCTTCTGCACCGGCCAGACGCCGGTATCCTGCGGAATCCAGTCCTTGTTGCGTTGCCCCCGGAAAGGCACCCAGGACGCCAGACAGCGTTCCTCGCCGGTGCCGGGATAGATGCGGACGATCTCGAAGCCGAGACAGCCGTCGATCATTTCGTCAATATCCCAGGCAATGAAAGCGACTTCGTTGTTGGTCGCTGCACGCACGCTGATAACATCCGACACGGAAATAGTCTCCCTCAGGACGGTTTGTATTCAATGTACTTACTCAATATGACGTAATCGCAACGTGACATGTTTCACAGTTCGGGCACAGATCTGGATTCGCCTTGGTGCGTCCGGCTGGCGAACGTCCATGTCGCTTCCCTCGTCCTAGTGGTCGCCGCCTCCGCAATGGCGGGACGGCGGTCGGTCCATTATGCCGTCGCACCGTCGCAGCGTACGAGGACTATCATGACCGCCGCCCTTCATCCCGCCGAACCGGCATTGGCAAACGACCGCGCCCGTCGTGGCGGCCGCGCGGGCAAGCGCGCCGGCGCAGCGGCGGCGTTCGAGCAGCCGCCTTTCCGTCAGCTGAAAATCCCGCTGACGCCGACCAGGCTGATCTCCGACGACGAGCTGGAATCGATCCACCTCGCCTCGCTGCGCGTTCTCAGGGAAATCGGCGTCGACGTGCTGCACGACGAGGCAAGGCGCATCATGAAGGCGCATGGCGCGGATGTCCGCGAAGGCAGCGAGCGGGTGCGCTTCGACAGCGACATGATCCTCGAGCTGGTTTCGCACTGCCCGTCGGAATTCACCATCCATGCCCGCAATCCGGCGCACAATGTCCGCTTCGGCGGCGACAACCTGATCATCTCGATGATGGCGTCGGCGCCCAATTGTTCCGACATCGACCGCGGCCGCCGCCCCGGCAACCAGCAGGACTACCGCAACTTCCTCAAACTTGCGCAGATGCACAACATCCTGAACTGCACCGGCGGCTATCCGGTCGAACCGATCGATATCCATCCGTCCGTCCGGCACCTCGAATGCATCCGCGATCTGAGCGTGCTGACCGACAAGGTGTTCCACATCTACTCGCTCGGCAAGGAGCGCAATGTCGACGGCATCGAGATCACCAGGATCGCGCGCGGCATCAGCGACGAACAGCTTCTCGAACAGCCGTCGGTGTTCACCATCATCAACACCAATTCGCCGCTCAAGCTCGACGTGCCGATGATGGAAGGCATCATCCAGATGTCGAGCAAGGGCCAGGTCGTCATCGTGACGCCGTTCACCCTGTCGGGCGCCATGGCGCCGGTGACCATCGCCGGTGCGCTGGTGCAGCAGAATGCCGAGGCACTGTCCGGCATTGCCTTCGCCCAGATGGTGCGCAAGGGCGCGCCCGTCGGCTATGGCGGCTTCACCTCCAACGTCGACATGAAGTCCGGCGCGCCGGCCTTCGGCACGCCGGAATACATGAAGGCGCAATTGGTCGGCGGCCAGCTCGCTCGCCGCTACAACATCCCCTACCGCACCTCCAACACCTGCGCCGCCAACACGGTCGACGCACAGGCCGCCTATGAAAGCGTGTTCTCGCTGTGGGGCGCCATCCAGGGCGGCGGCAATCTGATGATGCATGCGGCCGGCTGGCTGGAAGGCGGCCTGCGCTGCTCCTACGAGAAGACCATCCTGGACATTGATCTGCTGCAGATGGTGGCGGAGTTCCTGACCCCACTCGACCTCTCCGAGGAGGCCCTCGGCTTCGACGCCATCCAGTCCGTCGGTCCGGGCGGCCATTTCTTCGGCACCCAACATACCCAGGACCGCTACAAGACCGCATTCTATTCGCCTATCATCTCCGACTGGCGCAATTTCGAGACCTGGGCGGAAGCCGGATCGCCGACAGCCATCGAAAAAGCCAATCGGGTGTGGAAGGAGCGGCTGGCCTCCTATGAAGAGCCCTACATGGACCCGGCTATCCGCGAGGAGCTCGACGCCTTCGTCGACAAACGTCGGTCCGAAGGCGGCGCGCCGACTGATTTTTGATCGATTGATGAACAGTCGAGCCCCCCACCCACACACCGAGCAAGGCGCAACCAACACCCAGACAGCGGGCGGGACTGCTGGCCGGGTGTTT
>NZ_JBVVQS010000086.1:114593-128601 GCF_055811575.1 Mesorhizobium sp. WSM4815
TCGTTCCCCGCCCCCTCCTACAAAACCGGGGGGCCCTCGGGGGGGGCGCTTTTTTTTTTTTCTTTTTTTTAAAACCCCCCCCCCCCCCCCCCGCCCCCCCCCCCCCCCCACCTCTCCCCCGATCGACGGGGTAGAGGAATGGCGTGAGATTATTCCAGCCCGCGCCCTTCCTCGCTTTGCTTTCACGCCCCGCCCACTCGATTCAATCTCTTCAAAAACGGAACTATCTTCATGAAATCTCATGCAAAAGCGGTTGTCATCGGTGGCGGCGTCGTCGGCTGCTCGGTGCTTTACCATCTGGCCAAGGCGGGCTGGACCGACATCATGCTGATCGAGCGTTCGGAGCTCACCTCCGGTTCGTCCTGGCATGCGGCGGGCGGCTTCCATACGCTCAATGGCGATCCCAATGTCGCCAAGCTGCAGGCCTATACGGTGCAGCTCTACAGGGAGATCGAAGAGCTTTCAGGCCAGTCCTGCTCGCTGCACCTGACCGGCGGCGTGATGATGGCCGACACGCCCGAGCGCATGGACTTCCTGCGCCTTGCCCACGCCAAAGGCCGCTATCTCGGCATGGACACCGAGCTGATCACGCCGTCAGAGGCCAAGGCGATGTTCCCGCTGATGGACGAGACCAATTTCGTCGGCGCCATGTGGGATCCGGTCGAAGGCCATCTCGATCCTTCCGGCACCACCCACGCCTACGCCAAGGCCGCCAGGAAGCTCGGCGCCGAGATCGTGCTGCGCAACCGCGTCGTCGAGCTGACGCAGGAGGTCGACGGCACCTGGAACGTCGTTACCGAGCAAGGCACGGTCAAGGCCGAGCATGTCGTCAACTGCGGCGGCCTGTGGGCGCGCGAGATCGGCCGCATGGTCGGCGTCGAGCTGCCGCTGCTGGCCATGGAGCATATGTACCTTTTGACCGAGCCGATGCCGGAGGTCGAGGAATTCAACAAGTCGACCGGCCGCGAGATGATCGGCGTTATGGACTTCAAGGGCGAGATCTACACCCGCCAGGAACGCAACGGCATCCTGCTCGGCACCTATGAAAAAGCCTGCAAGCCGTGGTCTCCGGTCAACACGCCGTGGGATTTCGGCCATGAGCTGCTGCAGCCCGACATCGACCGCATCGCGCCGTCGCTGGAAATCGGCTTCAAGCATTTTCCCGGCATCGAGAAGGCCGGCATCAAGCAGATCATCAACGGTCCCTTCACCTTCGCGCTGGACGGCAATCCGCTGGTCGGCCCGGTGCAGGGCCTGACCAATTTCTGGTGCGCCTGCGCCGTCATGGCCGGTTTCTCGCAAGGCGGCGGCGTCGGGTTGGCATTGTCGAACTGGATGGTCCATGGCGATCCCGGCTTTGACGTCTGGGGCATGGACGTCGCGCGCTTCGGCGAATGGGCGACGCTGCGCTATACCAATGCCAAGGTGCGCGAAAACTATTCGCGCCGTTTTTCCATCCGCTTTCCCAACGAGGAACTGCCGGCGGCACGCCCGGCCCAGACGACTCCGCTTTACGACACGATGCTGGCCAACAACGCCGTCATGGGCGATAGCTGGGGCCTTGAAACCCCGCTCTGGTTCGCACCGAAAGGCACCGAGCCGAAGGATATCGTTTCCTTCCATCGCTCCAACGATTTCGGGCCGATCGGCGAGGAAGTGCGCGCCACCCGCGAGAAGGTCGGCGTCACCGAGATCGCCAATTTCGCCAAATACGAAGTCTCCGGGCCGGGATCGGAAGATTTCCTCAACCGGCTGATGACCAACCGCATGCCGAAGACCGGCCGCATTGTGCTGACCCCGATGCTGAACGAGTTCGGCAGGCTGGTCGGCGATTTCACCATCGCCAAGGCGGGCGAAGAGCGCTTCATGATCTGGAGCTCGTCGGCGGCGCAGAAGTATCATATGCGCTGGTTCGAGAAGCACCTGCCGAAGGATGGTCCAGGGGCGTCACAGGTCCGCATTCACCGCTTCGACCAGACGCTGGTCGGCTTGTCGATCGCCGGGCCGAAATCACGCGACCTGCTGCAGAAACTGGTTGACGCCGACATCTCGACCAAGGCCTTCCGCTTCATGGACTTCCGGGAGATGGCGGTCGGCGGCGCGCCCTGCATGGTCAATCGCATCACCTATACCGGTGACCTCGGCTACGAGATCTGGATGGCGCCGGCCTACCAGCGTCTCGTCTACAAGGCGATCAAGGATGCCGGCGAAGAGTTTGGCCTGGTCGATTTCGGCATGCGCGCCCTGCTCTCGATGCGCCTGGAAAAGAATTTTCCGACCTGGTTCCGCGAACTGCGCCCGATCTACGGGCCGTTCGAGGGGGCGATGGACCGCTTCGTCAAGCTGGAGAAGAACGACTTCATCGGACGCGACGCGGCAGCCAGGGAGCAGGCAGAAGGGCCAAAACTGCGCCGTGTCTCCTTCATCGTCGATGCCGCAGACGCCGACGTGATGGGCGACGAACCAATCTGGGCCAAGGTCGGCGGCAACGACTACGGCACGGTGGATAAGCCGCACGGCTATGGTGCGGCGCGTTTCGATACGGACGGCAAGGAAGAGCGCGGCTCGAGCGCCGCGGAAGGCGCTTCGGCCGTGCGCGGCATCGTCGACGGCGACTGGCGCGTGGTCGGCTGGGTCACCTCCGGCGGCTATGCCCATTATATCAAGAAATCGATGGCGCAAGGCTATGTGCCGGCGGCCTTGGCCGCGGACGAGAGCGCCGGACTGTTCGAGATCGAGATCCTCGGAAGCCGACGACCAGCCCGCATCAATTTCGAGCCGCCTTTCGACCCGAGCGGCGAGAAGATGCGGGCCTGAAAGCATTGGACCCAAAGGCCCGCCCTCGGGCCTGACCCGCGCGGCCGATTGATATCGGGAGGATAGGAAAAAATGAGCGATCCGGGCGTCGAGCGACGGTTCGGTCGTCATCGCAGGATCGCGCCGTTCGAGCCAGACGAAGCAGGCTCAATCGATGCGTTGCGCCTGAAGTCGCGGCAGAAGGCCGCTGAACTCAACCAGCATGTGCTTGGCTACGGCGCACTGGCGGAAGCCGAGTGGCACGCCGCCGGCATTGCTGCTCCCGACCTGCCCGCCATGCGCCAATACCGGCTCGACCGCATCCGCGCCGAGCTGAAGCGCCGCGGCTATGCGGGAGCCTTGCTCTACGATCCGATCAACATCCGCTATGCGACCGACTCGACCAACATGCAGCTCTGGGTCGCACACAATCCGACAAGACATTGTTTCGTTGCCACCGAAGGTCCGGTGGTGCTGTTCGACTATTTTTCCTGCGAGCACCTTTCCGACCACTCCGGCGTCGTCGACGAGGTTCGGCCGGCAGTGTCGTGGATATATCTCTACAGCGGCGAACTCACCGAGCAAAAAGTCCGCCGCTGGGCCGCCGGGATCGCCGATCTGGTCAAGCAGCATGGCGGCGGTATCGGCCGCATCGCCGTCGATCACATCAATCCCGAGGGCGTCGAAGCGCTCGCCCGCCTCGGCATCTCGATCGGCAATGGCGAAGCGCTGATGGAAAATGCACGCCTGATCAAATCGCCCGACGAAATCCTGGCCATGCGCCGGTCGATCGTCGCCTGCGAGGCGGCGATGGGTGAGATGGAAGCAGCATTGAGGCCAGGAATTTCCGAAAACGAACTGTGGGCCGAACTCCACCGCGGAAACATCGCGCGTGGCGGCGAATGGGTCGAAACCCGGCTGTTGACGTCCGGCCCGCGCACCAATCCCTGGTTCCAGGAATGCTCGTCGCGAACGATCGCAGCCGGCGATCTCGTCGCTTTCGATACCGATTTGATCGGCCCTTACGGTTTCTGCGCCGACCTGTCGCGCACCTGGCTCTGCGGCGACACCGAGCCATCCAACGAGCAACGCGAGCTGTTTCGCATCGCCGCCGAGCAGATCGCCCACAACATCGGCCTGATGCAGCCGGGCACATCGTTCCGCGATCTTGTCGAACGCTCGGCGGTGCCGCCCGGAGATTGTTTCCCGGCGCGTTACGGCGTGCTCTATCACGGCGTCGGTCTGGCAGACGAATACCCGACGCTGCCGCATCCCATCGACTGGACCGAAGACACGCCCGACGGCGTGCTTGTGTCGGGCATGGTGCTTTGCGTCGAGAGCTATATCGGCCGGCTTGGCGGACGCGAGGGCGTCAAGATCGAAGAGCAGATCCTGATCACCGAAACCGGCAACGAGCAGCTTTCGACCTATCCGCTCGACGAGCGGCTGCTCGGCGACTGATTTTTTATGCGGTCGCCGCGACCACCTCGCGCAGCGCCTCCACGATCTTTTCCGGTGTCGTTCTGGCAGTGATGAACGGCAGGCCCTTGCGCCGCGTTGTCCAGCCGACGACTGTGACCGCTTCCGCTGCCGGCTCGAAGCGCCGCGCATTGGCCCAGCTCTGGCAGTCGATGGCCGCGACATCGGCCTTGCCCTCGGCAATGGCGACGATCGAGGCGCGGTGGCCACCGCTTTCGCTGCGCTCGGAGAAGATGTCCAAGCTTTCGCCCAGCGCCTCCAGGTCACGCGCCGGCGCGATAATGCCCGACATGGAATCGAGGCTGTTGAAGGTAAAATGCTTGCCACGCAGGACATCGAGCGGGATGAGCGGGCTGCCGTCCGACGGTGAGCCAACCGTTGGCGCTTCACCTGCACGCATCACCAGCGCACTCGAATAGAGTTCACCCTGCCCGCCCTCGAACGCGTCGTAACGCGGCTGGCCGACCAGTTGAACATGCGTCGCCAGCCCGAGTTCCATCGGACCCCAGCAGGTCTGTGCGAACAGCAGCGCCGGATGCAGCCAGAGGCCGAAAAAATCCAACTCGTCCGGCGGCAGCGTCGCCGGATCGGGCGCCATGACCTTTCCGGCGGCGTCGCGGATGCCGCCTTCCACAGGCCGCAGATCGGCATTGACGCGAGCGATGGTCTGCGGCGCGTCGATGCCTTTTTGCCGGAAGGCATCACGCAGCCGCGCCCATTGGGCGTCGACCTCGCTCCGCATTTCAGACCAGTCGTACATCGGCAAGCCGGCAACGAAATCGCTCATGCCGGGACTTTGATCGTTACGCTGAGAAAAATTGACGAGGCCATTGACGCGCACCTGGGCATCGCTGCCGGCAATACCCAAAAATTCATTCTTTCGGCGGCTCGGCCGGTACCGGCGCACTGCCAAGCCCATTGAGGCTGCGCGCCCTGACGCGCGGCTTGAACGCCCGGCCCGGTTCCGGCGTGCGCCGCAGCACCGGGTGGACGATCGGCTCCTTGGCCTTGAAGGCATATGCCTTGAGCAGCGCGAAATAGTTCGGATAGGCATAGCCATTGTTCATCCGCAGCCACTCGTCACGGCGCTCGCGAAACAGCTTCGGCAGCCGGTACCAGGCCACCGTCGGGCTCTTGTGATGAACGAAATGCAGATTGTTGTTGAGGAACAGGAACGACAGCGGCGAACGTTCGACGATCACCGTACGGCCTTCCGGATGCTCCGACCACTGATGCTCGGCGAAGGTGCGGATCGAGATCAGCGACTGGCCCAGCCACACCGGCACCAGGATGTAGAGCCATAGCGGGATGCCGAAGCCGAACTGCACGACCGGCAGCACCACGGCGAGGCCGATGGCGTGCAGCAGCCATGCCTTGCGGATCACCTTGTCGCCGGCAAGCATCTGCCTGGCATCGTCGATGAAGAAGCCGGTGCACGACAGCCACGGGCCGAGAATGAGCCGGCCGATCATGGTGTTGTTGATCTTCAGCAGGAACTTCATCGTCGGCGGCAATTCGTCATGGTGCCACAGCGCCTTGTAGTAGCTTTCAGGATCGTCAAGCGGATCGGTCAGCCGTTCGTCGGCATGATGGCGCAGATGAATGGTCTTGAACCGCCGGAAAGGCCAGACGAGACCAATCGGCAGGAAGACGAAAGCTTCGTTGAGCTGCGCTTTGCGGGTCGGATGGCCATGCAGGACTTCGTGCGCCAGCGAGGATTGCAGCGCCGCCATCAAGGCCAGGACGACGAGCGCCAGCAGCGGATAGGACGGCCACAGGAACAGGCCGGCTGCAAGCCAGGTGCCGTAGCAGAAAAACGCGAGGAAGACGGTCGGCCATTCGATGGCCGGTGCATTGCGCCGTCTGTTATTCCTGCTTGTCATGGATCGACCACTGCCCTTCCAGTCGCCGGAACCGTTTTGATTCCTGACAGCATTGTGTCAGGAGCGTCGTGATGCTGCAACGCGACAAAGCGCACAAAATGTTGCGATTGCGCATTTTCAGCCGCATATGTTATCAGTTGTAAACAGGCATGAGGATTCATTTACGCCCAAACTGCCACGTTGGCGGGTTCGGCGGATTTTTTTCCTCCCAATGACCGGAATCACAACATGGACAAACGCGACCTGTCGACGGTCTTTCGGGAGCGCCTGAAGATGCTCCTGACACGGTCCGATCTGAACCAGTCCGCTTTCGCGACTGCGGTGGGCATCGACCGCTCGGCGCTTTCACAGCTGCTGTCCGGCACCTCGACACGCCTGCCCCGCGCCGAAACGCTGCTCAACATCGCCGCCGAATTCAAAGTGTCGCTCGACTGGCTGCTCGGCCTCAGCCAGGACGAAGGCGTCACCGGTGAAATCCGCGAGAGCCTGGAGATCGAGGAAGCGCCTGACGGCTTCGACCGCACGCTGCTGGCCAGGTGGCATGCCGAGGCCGCCGGCACGAAAATCCGTTACGTGCCGGCCGGCATTCCCGATCTTCTGCGCACCGAAGCGCTCGTCGATTACGAGGCTGGGATCGCCAACAAGAGCCGTGAGGCCCAGGCCGGCGAGACGCAGTACCGCATCGACTACAACCGGCGGCCGGAAACCGACATGGAAGTCTGCATGCCGCGCCACACGCTGGAGATCTTTGCGCGCGGCCTGGGCGTCTGGGACCGTTTCCCTGAGGCCGCCCGCCACCAGCAGCTTCTTCACATGGCGACGCTGCTCGACGACCTTTATCCCACCTTCCGCCTGTTTCTCTATGACGGGCGGATGCGGTATTCGATCCCCTACACCATCTTCGGGCCCTATCGCGCCGCCATCTATGTCGGCGACATGTATCTGGTGCTGAACGCGACCCAGCCGGTCCGTACGCTGACCAGCCATTTCGACAATCTGATCCGCGCCGCCGATATCAATGCGCACGAAGCAGCCAGCTTCACCCAAAGGCTGGCGGAAATGCAATTTTGACGGCCTGCTTCCTGCACCTAACATTGACGCCATATAAAGATTTCTTTATATCCTTATCTCGACAAACAATCCCGGAAGGCGTAGTTTCCAATGACCAATCCAATTGACGCTTTGCTTGCCGAAAAGGGCGTTCTGCTCGCCGATGGCGCCACCGGCACCAATCTGTTCGCCATGGGGCTCGAGGCTGGCGAGGCTCCAGAGTTGCTGAACGAGACGGCGCCGGACATCATCACCAGTCTGCACCAGAACTTCGTCGAGGCCGGCGCCGACATCATCCTGACCAACTCCTTCGGCGGCACCCGCCACCGGCTGAAGCTGCACCATGCGCAAGACCGCGTGCATGCGCTGAACCAGCGCGCCGCCGAGATCGCCCGCGCCGTCGCCGATAAAGCCGGCCGCAAGGTCATCGTCGCCGGCTCGGTCGGCCCGACCGGCGAGTTGCTGGTGCCGCTCGGCGCCATGACTTATGACGAGGCGGTCGAGGCGTTTGCCGAGCAGATCGAGGGCCTGAAGGCCGGCGGCGCCGAAGTCGCCTGGATCGAGACCATGTCGGCGCCGGACGAAATCCGCGCCGCAGCCGAAGCCGCGATCCGCGTCGGCCTGCCCTATACCTACACCGGCTCCTTCGACACCGCCGGCCGCACCATGATGGGGCTGTTGCCGAAGGACATCCACGGCGTCGCCGATGGCATGTCGCAGGCGCCGCTCGGTGTCGGCGCCAATTGCGGCGTCGGCGCCTCCGACATCCTCGCCTCACTGCTCGACATGACCGAGGCGAAGCCGGAGGCGACGGTGATCGTCAAGGGCAATTGCGGCATTCCGGAATTTCGCGGCGCCGAGATCCACTATTCCGGCACGCCCGAGCTGATGGCCGACTATGTCAGGCTGGCCGTCGATGCCGGCGCAAAGATCATAGGTGGCTGCTGCGGCACCTCGTTCGCCCACCTCGCCGCCATGCGCAAGGCACTCGATGCGCACACAAGGTCGGATCGCCCGACCGTCGAAAAAATCGTCGAGCGCATCGGCCCGATGCGCAACAAGCAGGCGACGGTCAACACCGTCGAGACCAGCGAAGCCCGCCGCGAGCGCCGGCGCAGCCGCGCCTGACGCAATTGAAAAAGGCCGGCAAGGTTTTCCCTGCCGGCCTGCCTCACCGCCCATCGGTCGGTTTTCCGTATCAGAACGATCCCATCTGAGGAAAACCGGCCGTCACACCCACTACCGGTTACCGCCGAGCGCCGAGGCAAGGCGCACCAGCGAGAGGAACTCGGACCGGTACCCGAACGGATCGGCTCCACGGGCGGCAGTGGCAATCTCGATGATCTTGTCGTAGCCGAACTTCGCGGTCGCATCCTCGTCGCGCAGCTTCTGGCCAAAAGCTGCGACGGCAACGGAGAAGCGCTGGTCGGTGCTGGCCCGGTCGAAATCAGCAACTTCGTTGGCCGATGTCACCGGCGTGGTGATCAGCTTCGAGGCATCCTCGTTCGGCAGCTTGTAGCGGATCTTGACGAAGGCATATTCGTCGGCATTGGCGACGCCGCCATTGCTCACGGACGCCTGGCCGTAGCGCAGCGGATCGATCTTCTGGCCGCCGCTGCCGTTCGGCGTGATCTCATAGATCGCGGTAACCGAATGCCCCGAACCGATCTCGCCGGCGTCGATGCGATCGTTGTTGAAATCCTCGCGGTTCAAGGCGCGGGTCTCGTAGCCGATCAGCCGGTATTCCGAGACTTTTTGCGGGTTGAACTCGACCTGGATCTTCACGTCCTTGGCGATGGTGAACAGCGTCGAGGACGCATCCTCGACCAGCACCTTCTCCGCCTCGGCCAAAGTGTCGATATAGGCGGCGGTGCCGTTGCCGTTCTGGGCGATGGCCTGCATCATCTGATCGTTCAGGTTGCCGCGGCCGAAACCGAACACCGACAGGAACACCCCGGTCGTGCGCTCCTTTTCGATCAACCGCTTCAGATCGTCGTCGTCGGTCTGGCCGACATTGAAGTCGCCGTCCGTCGCCAGCATCACGCGATTGATGCCGTCGTTGACGAAGGATTTCTGCGCCAGCCGATAAGCTTCCTTGATACCCGCCTCGCCGGCCGTGCTGCCGCCGGGCGCCAACGTGTCGATGGCATCGAGGATCTTGTCCTTCTCCGAAACCTTCGTCGGCTCCAGCACAGTGCCGGCATCGCCCGCATAGGTGACGATCGAGACGGTGTCGTCCGGCTTCAATTTGTTGACCAGAAGCCGGAAGGCCGACTGCAGGAGCGGCAGCTTGTCCTGCTCGTTCATCGAGCCCGACACGTCGATCAGGAAGACCAGGTTGGCCTTGGGCTGCTCGGCCGGCTTCGCGTCGAAACCCTTGATGGCGACATGCATCAGTCTGGTGTGCTCGTTCCACGGCGTCGGCATGACGCTGACGGTCGAGTTGAACGGCGTCGAGGCAACGTCCGGACCTTTCCAGTCATAGGGGAAGTAGTTGATCATCTCCTCGACGCGGACCGTGTCGGCCTGCGGCAAAGCACCTTCCCTGAGCGAGCGCCGCACGAAGGAATAGGAGGCCGTGTCGACATCGATCGAAAAGGTCAACACCGGGTCTTCGAGCGCGGCACGCACCGGATTGCTCTTGAAATCCCCGACGCGGTCGCGGTTTTGCTCTGGGAGCGGCATCTGGTCAGCTGGGGCGGTCGAAGGCTGTACCATCAGCTTGGATTCGGCGCCTGGCATGCGGCCAGCCTGCGTGGCTCCGTCGGCTTTCGGAGGCGATATAGACGTCATCACTCTGCCAGACGGCGCAGCTCCACCATCCCTCGCGATCTCACCTTTCGGCGCAGGTGCCGGCTCGGGCGCCGCATTGCGGGCCAGAGCGTCCTGCTGCGCCAGGCCGGCAGCCGATTGTGGCTTCGGCGGCGATGCCGGGGCAAGCGCCTCGGCTGCGACGCGGCTTTCGGCGTCGGCATCGGCTTTCTTCGTAGCCGCTGGTTTATCGGCCAGCGTTTCGGTGATCTTCTCGTCCCCACCGGAATAGAACGGCTGCTCCTGCAGCATATAGATCGTGGCGTATCCGGCGATCGGCAGGGCGACGAGCCCGGCAATGGCCGGGGTAGCGAAGAGTTTCTTTTCCATGATTTCGCTCCAGAGCTTTTGTGCTCGCTCTGTGAGACGAAGCCCTTTCGCCGTTCCTTGGGCGACAGGTGAAGTTTTTTCGCCCAGGTCGTAAGCCCGCATGGCGGCCTCGAAGGCACGCGCCTTCGCCGCGGTACCGGGCGGCGGTGCTGCGATGTCGCGCAGCCTGTTGAGTTCGTTGTCGTCGACCATGATCACACTTCCCCGGCTGAAAGCATGAGCGCCTTCAGCCGTTTCTTCGCTTCATGGATGTGCCAGGAAACCGTCGTCTCCGAGATGCCCATCGCCTCGGAAGCGAGTGCGTGGCTCAGCCCCTCGCCATAGACGAGCAGCACCGCGTCGCGCTGCTTGTCCGGCAGCATCCGCACCGCCGCCCAAAGCGCCTCGGCTGGATCTTCGGGCTCGGCCGGGGCCTCTCCCGAGATCAGCTCGTAAGCCCCGTAGGCTTCGGTCTTGATCGCCTCACGGACGCTCTTGCGCATCATGTCGCGTGCCGCATTCAGCGTCATGGTGTAGAGCCAGGTGGTGAAGGCGCCGCTGCCATGATAGTCGCGGATCGCCCGGCCGAGCCGGACGCAGACTTCCTGGGCGATATCCTCGGCGTCGGCCTTTTTCCCGCACCAGCGATAGGCGGCGCGATAGACGAAATCATAGTGCCTTTCGAGCAATGTGCCGAAAGCCCCCCTGTCACCGCCCTGCGCCCGACCGATCAGCTCGGCGTCAGAGGCTTCGCTTTCATCCAGCATCATCGCCATCATTTGCCTGTTGGACGAAGGCTAATGGCGATTCCTTGGGATGATGGAAAGATTTTTTTGCAGGGCCGTCAGATGACCACCAGCGGGCTATCGGGGTCGCAATGCGGTGTTCAAGTTCGTGCGGCATTCAGCGATGCTACAGACGGGCGAACGCGGCCATGAGGAAGGCTTGAACCTGTGGCGGATACCGATAGGCCGCGCCGTAGGGACAGGCGTTGCGGTCGAGACAGCCGCCGGTTCGGCAAGCCGCGCCGTTGTGCCCACGCACATGCGCCAGACAGGACTTGTGTGCGAAACCATCCGCAGAATAGGCATCGACCGGACAAGATTTCAGGCAAGGTTTGTCGACACATGCATCGCAAAGGTGAACCACTTCGCGAGTTTCCCCAAACGCAATCTCGTCCTCGAACAGCAGCGCGTCGCGATAGGCGTGCCAGAGCCCGTATTGCGGATGCATGAGGATGCCGAGCGGCGACGGTTTCAGACCCTCCGCCTGCATCGCCCATTGCTGGAACGGCAGATACGGTCTGTCGGACGGCGAAACGGCGCGCGCGCCGAATGTCTTCGCCACTGCGCCGATCACTTCGCGCGACCATGCGTCGAGCGGATCGGCAACAGTTCGCGATTGGCCTTCCCGCCAGCGCAGGAAATGCGGCCACGGCGCAGCGCCCGCCTGTCCCACCAGCAGCACGGATCTGGCGGCAGCGCCGGAGAGACCGGAGGGTGTTTCCTCACCGCCTGCAAAATTGAAGCCGCCGCGCAGGATGAGGCCGTGGGCGGAAAGCGCCGCCGCTATATCTTCGACCATGCTGCGCTCAAGGATCATCCCTTGCTGTCCGGCTCGGAGAAGGCGCTCCGCCAGACTTCCTTGTGGATGATGTTGGCGACTTTAGCCCCGCCTGACTCGGGCTCCTTTCAGGTGAAGGCGTCGGCCATCGACGCCTTCTTGCTGGCGATAAAATCCTTCAGTCCGTCGTCGATGCCCTGATCGAGATGCGGCGCCTCGTAGCTTTCCAGCCAGCGGCGGGCGAGTTCGTTGGCGCGCTGCGGTGCCGACTTTTCGCCTTCGGCCAGCCACTGCTCGTAGGAATTGTTGTCGGCGATGCTGGAACGGTAGAAGGCGGTCTGGAAATTGGCCTGGGTGTGGTCACAGCCGAGATAGTGGCTGCCCGGGCCGACCTGGCGGATGGCATCCATCGCCTGGCCGTTCTCCGACAGGTCGACGCCTTCGGAGAACTTCTGGGTCATGCCGAGCTGGTCGATGTCCATCATGAACTTTTCGTAGCAGGAAGCGAGCCCGCCCTCGAGCCAGCCGGCCGAGTGCAGCACGAAATTGGTGCCGGCGAGGATCGTCGAGTTCAGCGTGTTGGCGCTCTCATAGGCCGCCTGCGCGTCCGGGATTTTGGAGGCGCAGAGCGAACCGCCGGTGCGGAACGGCAGGCCAAGCCGGCGCGCGAGCTGCGCCGCGCCATAGGAAACCAGTGACGGCTCCGGCGTGCCGAAGGTCGGCGCGCCAGACTGCATCGAGATCGACGAGGCGAAGGTGCCGAACAGCACCGGTGCGCCCGGCCGGATCAGCTGCGTGAACGACGCGCCAGCCAGCACTTCGGCCAGGACCTGGGTCAGCGTGCCAGCGACCGTCACCGGGCTCATTGCGCCGGCGAGGATGAACGGCGTGACGATACAGGCCTGGTTGTGGCGCGAATAGACTTTCAGCGCCCCCAGCATGGTCTCGTCGAACACCATCGGCGAGTTGGCGTTGATCAGGCTGGTCAGCACCGTGTTGTTCTCGACGAAATCGTCGCCGAACACGATCTTGGCCATCGCAACCGTATCTTCGGCGCGCTCCGGCGCGGTGACCGAGCCCATGAACGGCTTGTCCGAATATTTGATGTGGCTGTAGATCATGTCGAGATGGCGCTTGTTGACCGGCACGTCGACCGGCTCGCACACCGTGCCGCCCGAATGGTGGATCGACGGCGCCATATAGGCGAGCTTCACAAAATTCCGGAAATCCTCGATCGTCGCATAGCGCCTGACGCCGTCGAGGTCGCGCACGAAGGGCGGGCCGTAGACCGGTGCGAAGACCGTGGCGTTGCCGCCGATCTGCACCGAACGTTCGGCATTGCGGGCGTGCTGGGTATAGACGGACGGCGCGGTTTTCAAAAGTGAGCGGCAGAGCCCCTTCGGGAAGTGCACGCGCTCGCCCTTGACGTCCGCGCCGGCCTCTTTCCACAGCTGCAGCGCCTCGGCGTCGTCGCGAAAGATGATGCCGATCTCCTCGAGCACCGTGTCGGTGTTCTTCTCGATCAGCGCCAGCCCTTCCTCGTCCAGCACCTCATAGACGTTGATCTTGCGCTTGATGTAGGTGAGCTGGGTGCCGGGGCTGCTACCCGAGCGCGCCGCCCGCCGGGCAGCGGCACCACCGCTGGCGGCGCGTCCGCGCCGCGCGTTTGACGCTTCCTGGTCGACCGGCGCGTTCTCACTCATGATCGTTCTTCCCTGACTTTTGTTCTGGCACAATTATTACGGCCGCATATCGCGGCTTCTGGCCGGATCGTAGTCATGCACCCTATTCGAAACGGCCCGCCAGCGCCAACGCCTGTCGCAAAATCGACAAGAATTCCAATAGATTTGCAGTCGCTTTCCTTTTGCGGGAAGTCGCAAATCAGCTATGGACGCAAGCCTGTAGCGGGTTAGGTATTGACGTGATATTTGAGGCCCCGCAATTGCATCTGTGCGGCAAGGAGCTGGATTAAAAATGGCCGACGACGAGATCATCCTTTCCGAGCTTTCCGACGACGAACTCGTGCAGCAGATGCACGACGACCTTTATGACGGGCTGAAGGAAGAGATCGAGGAAGGCACCAACATCCTGCTCGAGCGCGGCTGGGCGCCTTACAA